>JBIINW010000070.1:0-12384 GCA_044337245.1 Sediminibacterium sp.
TCTGTATACCGTTGGTTAATGGCATCATTACTTGCTGGCTGAGTGGCATGGTTACGCACGAAGTAGGCGATCGCTTTATGCTGGCTATATTAGCTGCCAGTGCTTCTTATATAGCTGTGCCAGCTGCCATGAAAATTGCTGCACCTAAGGCCAATCCTGGTTTGTATATCCCTATGGCACTTGCGGTTACTTTCCCTTTTAATGTTACTATTGGAATGCCCTTGTATTACTGGTTGGTTACTATCCTCTGATAACAAAGGTGTTAGGCTTTCAGTAAGTGCGATTGAATAGTGGATTGAAGTGTATGAATCGGCACAACTCCACTTTGTCGCCAGATTGGCATTCCGTTTTTATATAGAATAAGGGTTGGAACACCACTCACCTCCAACTCTGAAGCCAACGCATTGTTTTGGTCTACATCTATTTTTATAATTCGCAGGGCATCTCCCATACTTGCACGAAGTTGTTCTAAAATGGGTGCCATCATTTTACAGGGGCCACACCAGCTGGCAGTAAAATCTACCAGCACCGGTTTGGGGCCATTGATTACCGAGCGAAACGTTTCTTTTTCTGCCATAATTATAATGGGGTTGTTTGATCGAGCTGATTTTTGCTGGCTTCCGAAACAGGGGGCGTATAAGTGCAATTTCCATATCCACAACCCCACTGAAACCGGGCTGCCAATATTGAATAAATGGCTAAAGCACTCCCAAATAATATATCTGGATTGGCCGCCTTTATATAACCGGAAATTATCAGCAACGCACTCAAGCTTAGCCGAAACACTAGTATCCAGTCTATACGCCTTACAAATCGCATGATTCCCTTTTTCATATTGTAAAGGTACATCACCCAGAAAGGGTTTTGCGGTGACTTTTATTACATAATTGAAGTCATGTAGTAACTTCACAAAAATTTATGAAGAATGGATACGGTATTAATTAGAGACTTGTTTCCGGATTGGGAGGAGGGGTTGTATCACGAAATTCTTTCCGATGCACAGGAAAAAACGGCACTGGCAGGAGAAACTTTATTAAAAACGGGACAGTCCATCCGCTCGGCCATGTTATTGGTAAGTGGCACTATTAAGCTGTATCAGGAAGATGAAACTGGCGACGAATTTTTTATGTATTATCTCCATCCCGGAGAAGCCTGTGCGGTTACATTAGTATGTGATTTTCATCGGGAAACCAGTCAGGTGCTAGCGAAGGCAGTAACCGATGTTACCTATCTCGCTATTCCTTTGAATAAAGTGGATGACTGGTTACGGAAATACAAGAGCTGGCATTATTTTGTTATCAGAACCTATCGTAGTAGGTACGAGGAGTTATTGCATACCATTCAAAGTATCGCCTTTAAAAAAATGGATGAGCGATTGGAAAGCTATCTAATGCAGCAGGTAAAGCAATTTGGCAATACGCTTCCCCTAACACACCAGGAAGTTGCTACTGATTTAAATACATCTCGGGAAGTAATCAGCCGGCTACTGAAAAAAATGGAGTTGAGCGGATGGATAGCACTGAATAGAAATTCGATTGACTGGTTAAAAAAGTAAGTAATTGAAATGCGTATATCAATCGCCGAAATCATTCGTTCCGGAGCGGGAAGTCTGGTAGATGTGAGAAGCCAAGGAGAGTTTCAATCCGGTCATTTGCCGGGAGCTATCCATATTCCGTTGGATGAAGTGCCAGCAAAGACGAAAGAGATTGCAGTGCTACCTAAGCCTATTATCTTGTATTGCCACAGTGGCCATCGAAGTGGGATAGCTGCTGACTATCTTCAACAGCAAGGGGTGGAGGAAGTTTTTAACGGAGGCGGTATTTTCCAGTTAATGCATCTTGTTCACCCCTCAAGCGAATAACCCCCTCGAAAGCTGTAGCTTTTTTTGCAAACTATTTCTTGTAACTAATGCCCACATTTGGTGGGGGCTAAATTTTACTCCCAATACCCGAATATTGGTTGTTGGGCAGTCAGGGAGCCTGCACTCAATAAAAGCGCAAGCGGTAAAAAGCAAATCCGGAAAGATTGGCTTAGTGTATTCATAATATCGTAATTATGTTTACTTAAAGCTATTCAGTTTTCCGATGCGGGATGTTCAATATATGCGAAAACGATGTTTACTTTAAAGATACAGCAGTAATGCAATAAATCACTCAGGGCGTATTCGGGTAGGGGCATAAAAAAAGTCACTCAAAAGTGACTGCATCCAGAATTAATAAACGGCAAGGCGACTATTCAAATTCCAGTTCGTTCATGTTGTACTCCCAGCTAAAAATCAGCTCAGAAGTAGCTTGTTTTTTGTTAATTGTCATTGGTATATTTTTTAATTGTTTTTATTTGATTTCAGTACAATACCTACCTGCTATCTATGCAAATAAGATGCCAAAACAGCCTGGTTCGCTGCCTTGATTCCAAAATTGGGATGAACGGTAATTGACAAAATCAGTTGTTTATCCTTTTAAAACAAAAGATTCAACAAAATGTTGCATAAAATGAAAAATTTTTTCTAAAAACGGCAAAGTGCTGCAATAATGACCCAAAAATTAGTATAAAGCCGCAAAATATGGCAGAAATCAGCGTTTGATAATGACAAACTCTACCCTTCTGTTCGTTTCTCGATCTTTATCGGTTATTTCCTCGGCAATAATTTTTTTACTGGCGCCCATGCCTGTATACGATAAGCGGCTGCTGCTGATTCCGTTGTTAATCAAGAACAGGTAAATTTCTCTGGCCCGGTTGCGGGAGAGCACTTTTTCGCCGGTGTCGATATCTAGTCCATCCTCAGTTATTTCGGCACAGCAGATATGGCCCCTGATTTCAACCTGTAGGGCGGGGTTGTTTTTCATCACTTCCAACACCTCATTTAACGTTGGTAGAGAAGAAGGCAACAGGATATGTCGTCCTCCTTCGAAATTGAGGTTATTGAGAATAATATTGGCTTTGCCTTCTTTGATTTGTTCCTCCAATGCTTTCACGGGAACAGCGGGAGGGGTTGATTGCACAATTCCGGTGATTTCAACTACCCGGTTAAGCTGGTTTCGGGCAGCTGCATGTAATTCCTGTTCGGCTATCGGACTCCTCTTTCCCAACGCAATTCTTTTAGTGATTTGAGTTGGGGCAAAACCTAGCTCCAGCAAATATTTTTCTACTGCCGCCACTCTGCGGGCTGCCAGCGAATCGTTGTAAACAAAATTACCCCGCATATCGGTTCTGCCGGTAAGTGTAATGCCGGAAATAGTTTTATAATAGGCTGCTAATTTCTGCAGCGTGGCGGCTGAAACAGGCATAATTACCGACTGATCAAAATCGAAATAGATTTTTCCAAGTAAGCTATCGGTTTGTGCATGCGAACCGAGAGAAACCATACAGCATAGCGCAAAGGCCAATGTTCTTGCTAACATAGGTAGGATTTATATTCGTAAAGATAGTTGCCTAGGGAGGTTAATTATTACCAGGGGGAAAGTCCTAACAATTTTTTACCTAAATCATTTAATTCGGCGGTTGCATACCGGGTTTTTTCCCAATTGCGGGGATCGCCCGGAAAGGCATATCCTTCGGGGGCGATGCGGTTTTGCCAGGATTGTATTCTCCACTGTTTGAGTGCTTCATTATCTTCTTCTGCAGGCATCATGGATAAATATTGTGCGATGCGTACTTTATCCTTACTCAGATTCGGACGAATGCCATGGGGTTCGAGGCTGTTGAAAATAAGCAGATCGCCGGCTTCGAGGGGTACTTTTACCAAATCAAATCCGCTTACATCGGGCATAAAATGATTTCGGTCGGCCGGTTGGATAAGCTTCCAGGTGTCGAAGGTTCTGTATAATTCCGGCACACATTGAAATCCGCCCATATTTTCGTCTGTTTGATCGGCTAGTGCCAACACTCCCTGTACATTTACCGGTTTGGTTTCCGGATCATAATCCCAATGAATAAACCCCTTGTACTCAAATCCCGGCTGAATAGGGAAATTCAGGTTGGCACGGTCGATGCTTACCCACAATTTTTCCGTACCCCAGATATCTACAAATGCATCGTACACTCTTTGTACCTGCCGGTTATTCCAAAGATGTTGGTGATTATATACTTCCACCATTCCGGTATTGGCCAGTTCTTTCATTTTCATTTCGGCACGCGGGGCTGTATACCAGGTGGCAGGATTTGCCGGATCTTTTTCTTCAAATTCCCATAAAAATGCGGCAGTTGCAGCAGCCTGTTCTTTAGAAACAGCTTGTTTGATTACCACATATCCATTGTGCTTCCAAAAATGCCAATCTTCTTCGCTTAATACCCGCAGTGGTTTTCCATTACTCCGGTCGTTCAGCTGAATCGCGCTGCTTTTGGCGGTAGAGGGATTGCCAGGAATATCTTTATGTGCATTGGTTGGGGCCATGGTGGGTACCATCGTGGGGACCATTGTTTTCTGTTCCATATTGCCAAGGTTAAGTAACTATTTAATTAGATTTTGTAGTGCTTCTCGAATAATTGCCATGGTTTGTGGTCCTACACTCATACTGGTGAGGTACTGACTATGTGGAATGGTATTGCCGGTTTCAAAAAAAGTCGGCTTCAGAATATAACCCAGTGCATCCTGTGATAGACCCAGGATCATTTTTGGTCCGGTATTTTTCATCAGCCCGCGCGTACTTAAGCTGAGGGCAGGAGAAGTTTCTCCGGGATGAGTGGCCATAGCGGCATTGCCGATTGCCGCGTAGGCAATTTCAGAATCTACACTGTCGCTAAAAACTCTTTTAACTACGCCCGCTTGGGATAGTTGTTGAAAGCCTTGATTTTGCAAAGGAAATTTCACTAGCTGCCTGCGAAATACCAATTGACTATTGCTAAGGGTTTGCGGTTGTTTCAATCTGCTTACCACATAGGCTCCTAACTTTTCGCCTATTTTCATTGCCTGTGCATAGCTTTTAGGTACGTCTTCGGGCTGCACCCATCCGCCAATGGCGCCCTGTAAAAATAAATGGATACCGCCCTGGGCCGAGTCGGCATATTTATAATATCCACCCACGTAATCGGCACTTGCACTAGCAGCCACATCATCCATAATTGTGGGGTGACAGGCAAAATTTACCAGGGTTACTATGTTTTTATTCAGGGCGTCTTTAAATTGAAGAATAGTAAGGGTTCTGTCGAGCAAGCCTGGCTCGGAAATATTTTTCACCCAATCTTCCCCAAAACTGCCTACTGCGTATCGGCCAATACCAGAGCGGCGGCTATTCCAGGCTTTTTGCAAAGCAAGCACGGATTGATTTACTATTTTTTTCATGTGGGCTTCATTTACGCCACTATGCATTAAGTCTTTCCCCCATAATCCTACCACATCCGGACCTGAATGTGTATGGGTAGATGACATGATAATTTGTTGAGACGGGAAGCCAGGGATTGCTTTGGCAACTTTCTCGCGAATTTCTTGCAGCTGCGGATACATCAACCCAATACAATCAAAGGTTAGGATGCCAATGCTGGTTTGGTTATTACTGATAACTACCGCCTTCACATATAAATTATCGGCAACCTCAATAAATTTGCGGTTATTTTTTCCGCCTGCGAAATACAGGCTATCGCTATCTGGATTAATGTTTTCTTGTGCAGCTCCCACCCGAAAGGTTTGGGCATTCGTTTGAAATGTTAGCACGGTGGCAAGTATAGCCAGGAGGAGGCTTTTTTTCATAAATACGGCTTAATTCAGCTAAAAATTACAGAGATATTCTCATCCTAACAATAAAATTTGCAGTTCTTCATTATCTTACTGCCCAAAATCAATCACATGGCTGATAATAGCAAATTACTAGAACTTGTACAGGCGGGCTATACTTTCAAGGGAGAACACGTAAAAATTGGTCGTGCGATGTTCGAAGGGGAAGTAGTGCCAGATGCAGATATTTTTCTGCCTTTGAAAACCTTAAATCGGCATGGTCTGATAGCTGGCGCAACGGGAACGGGTAAAACCAAAACCTTGCAGATGATTAGTGAGTGCCTGAGTGATAACAGTATTCCGGTATTGTTGATGGATATTAAAGGCGACCTGAGCGGTATTGCTGCGGCAGGGGCTGCGAACGACAAAATCACGTCGCGCTATCAACTGCTGGGGATGGATTATAAACCCGCTGCCTATCCAGTTGATTTGATGACGCTGAGCAATGAAAAGGGTATTCGGATGCGTGCCACTGTGAGCGAATTTGGTCCGGTATTGTTGAGTAAAATTTTGGGGTTGAATGATGTGCAGGGGGGATTGGTAGCGTTGATATTTAAGTACTGCGATGATAACCAGATGCCATTGCTGGATTTAAAAGATTTTATAAAGGTATTACAATATATAGGCGATGAAGGGAAGCAGGAAATAGAGAAAACCTATGGTAAAATTTCTACTACTTCAACGGGAACTATTTTACGTAAAGTGATAGAATTGCAACAGCAGGGTGCCGATCGTTTCTTTGGTGAGCGGAGTTTTGAGGTGGATGATTTGCTTCGGATTAGTAACGATGGCAGAGGGATGGTGCATGTATTGCGCGTAACGGATATGCAAGACCGACCAAAATTGTTTTCAACTTTCATGTTGCAAATGCTGGCTGAGTTGTATGCTACCTTACCGGAAGAGGGCGATTTAGATAAACCCAAACTGGTAATGTTTATTGATGAAGCGCATTTGATATTTAATGAAGCCAGTAGTGCTTTATTGCAGCAATTAGAAACGGTAATTAAGTTGATTCGCTCTAAAGGGGTTGGTATATTTTTCTGCACCCAAAACCCGCAGGATATTCCTGCTCCTATTTTGAGTCAGCTTGGCTTAAAAATTCAACATGCTTTGCGGGCATTTACGGCGGCAGACCGAAAAACCATTAAGCAGGCAGCCGAAAATTTTCCGATTACAGAGTTTTACAAAACGGATGAATTATTAACGCAGCTGGGAATCGGCGAGGCCTTGGTTACCTTGTTGAATGAAAAGGGTATTCCCACGCCGTTGGTGCATACCATGCTTTGTTCTCCGCGCAGCAGGATGGATATTTTGTTGGATACCGAAATAGATCATTTGGTAGCTAATAGTAAGCTGGCTGCTAAATATGCCAAGGAGATAGACAGCGATAGTGCCTATGAAATGTTAACCCGAAAATTAGAACAGGCCGCTGCCGAGGCGCCACCTGAAGCAGAAAAGCCCGCAGGCCGCACGGCAAAAGACCCTTCCTTTTTTGATAATCCGGTGGTGAAGCAGGTTGGAAGAACCGCTGCCAGTGTTATTACCAGAAGTTTACTGGGTGCATTGGGGTTAACGGGCCGTTCTAGAAAAAGATAATCATTCCGGCTTCTATACATTGTATGTTGCGTTTGTTTGCCGGTAATCGAACTTTTATGAAATCTGCATTGGCTGTTTTGTTGGTTGGGTTATTATCTGCGGCAAATGTGCACGCTCAAAAAATTACAGCCCATCGCCTGCATCAATTAACGGTGCAACAACATCCTGCTTTGTTGGCTACCCAACAGCTTATTATAGTTTGGCAACGCCCGGGAGATTCTTTACATCACGCCTGGCTTACTGCCTGGGAAAGAAAGGGAACCCGCTGGAAAAAAATCAGGCATTCGGTTCGGGCTGCGGTGGGTAAAAATGGGATAGCGGCCGCCGACTCTAAAATAGAAGGTGATGGAAAAACGCCCTCCGGCTGGTATAATTTGGGCCGGTTGTTTAGTTATTTGTCCACCGTTCCCACTCAATTGCCGGTAACCCAGCTAACCCAAGCGGATAAATGGATAGACGATCCGGCATCACCCGCCTATAATCAATATGTTCGCGGAGAAACAACAGCAGCTTCCTACGAAAATTTGCTTTTGAAAAGCGCCGACTACAAATATTGCATGGTGATTGAATACAACACACAGCCCGTTGTTCCAGGAAAAGGCAGTGCCATCTTTTTTCATTTGTCTAACCCTGAGATGGGGCCTACGGCGGGTTGTGTTGCCATTCCCGAAAAATATATGTTACCCATTTTACAATGGATGCAGCCCAATCAGCAAAGAGTTATCTGGATAGGGAATGGTTCTACTGATTTTGCAAAGTAGCAGGTGCAGTAAGTATTGTTACCACCAGTGAATGCGATTGTAATTATTGGTAGTAATTGTTTTGGGTAAATTTCTGGCTACCTCAATGGCAATTTGCCGGAAATTTTCGGTTCTTATTTTCGACAATTCATATTCCCTTGCGGCATCTTCCCGCGCGTACTGCATCAATTGATTTTCGCGGGCTACCTGATCGTTGTATTGTTTTACTTTCAGTTCCCAGGCGGCCCTTTCATCGGCAGCAATTTTATCGCTCATACTTTTCAGCATCTCATTAACCTGCGGCATACAGGCAGCAGCTGGATGAATAGATAGTAAGGTATTGCCCGCAGTTTTTGCACCCGAGTAAGAAGGATTTGCGGCCCACTCTCCTTTTGCACGGGTAAGCTTTTGATTACATTCTGCATCAATTTTTTGTTTAAAATATACAGCCATTTTCGATTGGCAGCGGGTATAGCAATCTTTCGAAACATCTGGAACAGCGGCCAGTTCGTAAATAGCTTGGTCGTATTTAGTTTGGGCGGCCAGCGAAGCAGCTTTTTCTTCAATCAGGGCACATTTGGCAATATAGTAATCCATTATTTTCTGCTTTCCTTCCTGCATAAACTTTTCAAGCTGCGCATTTTTAGTAGGGATGTTTTTAAATCCATCAATGAATGCCTTGTTTTCATTGGTGCCCACGCCTTTTATGGTCATGTTGAGCGAAGTGAAAGAAAGATTTTCTATTCCATCTCCGATATAGAGGGTAATGTTCATGGTTTGTGCAATCATGGCGGGCGGACCAGCAACCACATCTTTAGTAAAAAGGCCCACATTTGCCGTAATTACAAATCGGGGTCTGTAAGCACTGCTGCCCATGGCATATTGTGTGGCGATGATACTCAGTTTGTTTTCTAAAATGGCTTTGGCTTCAGCGGGTATTTTTATATCATCCGAAACATAGGTATTGAGGGCGATGCGGCCCAGATCGTCGGATTGGGCGGAAGCCAATAAGGAGGCGGACAAGCAGAGGGCAAGCAGAAAAGATTTCATGTGCTTATTTTTTCTTTTTAATTTTTTCCAGTTCCCGTAAATAAATAAAAACTTTTTTATCGGTTTCGTTTTCATCGGTAAACATAGATATAAGTTCGAGGGCATCTACATAGCCGATGGAGGATTCTTTTATCACTTCTGATATTTCGCTTACGGAACTTCCATTTTTTTTGGAAGTAGTGGCGGTAGTGGTAACAATCGATTCAACGGATACATAAGAGCCATTCAAAAACTGATTCACCTGTGCTTTGGCTTTTACTTCGGCTACCCGGTTCATGGCGCTCTCGGAAGAATAGTTGCCGGCGCTCAATTTTACCAGTGATATCAGGTATTTGTTTTCGTAGTCTAGAAAAACTTTCACGCCGGTAAAGGGTTCGCTTTTATACATGCGCGTAATAAAATTACTCAGCGCAGTTTTTTCGGCGTTATACGATTGACTGAAGGCGCTCGTGTGAAAGGAGCCAACAATCATCAGTACGAGGATAATTTTTTTCATACACCAACTATCATTTAACCAAGGGGAATTCGGCCCAGCTATTGAATAAATTTATTTTTCGCCCAATACCAATATGGCTTCTCCTAACCCGCGGGTCATCAATTTAGCAGTAATGTTAAAAGGAGCTGCTTTTAGATACTTTTGTAATCCTCTCGCAAAGTCGCGGGCATCCATGGCATCGCCCGATTCGTTAAAAAGAGGTATGCGCACCTGCTCGTATAAAATATACGACTCAGAATTGTCGGTAGTATTGAAATTACCTTTTACGGTGTTGTTCTTCATCCAGCCGGCAATATATTCATTCAGCTCTTTTCCATTAAACTCTTCTTCTAGGTCTTTATCCCAGTTTTTCCAGGTTTTTATTTTTACAATTACTTCCCGCCCATTCTTCTTCATGTCGTTGAAGTAATTGTCTATTTGCGAATTGAATAAAGAGAAATTATCCTTTACTGCTTTTAGAAGTAAATCGGGAACAAATTTATCGGAGGCCTTGCTGTTGCCAGTGGAGGAGGCGATTCGTTTGCCGGTATAGGCATCGAATGCATCCAGGGTATAGCGAATGATATTGCCGCCACCAGTGCTATTCACTTCCCACCAAAGTTGAAGGATAATGTCTGATTTCGCTCTTTTTTTCAGTTTGTCTAGGGGCGATTCGCTTAGGTCGGATCCCGAGTTGCTGCTACTGGTAACATTATCTTCGGCAGATACCTGCTCAAGTTTTTTTAGTTCTTGTTCGGCATCTTTTAAGGTATACCCTTCGCTCAGCATAAAGGCACCGAGTTTGGCAATCACTTGTGCTAGTTCGGTATCTTCCTGAAAGGCTTGTTTATAGTTGGGAATTTTTTTCTGTGTTCCCTGATCGTTATACTGCATCATAAAAAAGCGCTGATTGCACCAGTTATCGCTGGGTAGAATCATCAGGGTAGGTTTCTTGGGCTGAGCGATGGAAGTGAGTGATGCGGCCATCAATACCAATAGAAATATAATCCGGCAGTTGAATAATTGCATAAAATATAGGTTTAGATAAGTGGGCAGATATTGGGTTGCCTACTGTATAGTTCTGCGATTCGGTGGGTTTATTAAAATGGCGCCTTGCTCCTTTTTTTGAAAGGGTTGTTGGATTGCCTTCTTACCGGCTGGAGTTGATAAGGCGGCATACCCCATTTGCCATTGAATATACCTGCATGGTTTTCTGGGAAAACAGAAATTTGGTATTGAATAAAGCGAAAAAAATTACGAATAACCGAAATAAGGCGGGAAATACCCGGATGGATAAATGGATTCATAGGATTTGGATATGGGTCAATCAGTTGCTGAAAAATTCAGATTCTGTTGAGAAGATAAAATTATTTGATTTCTTTGGTTGGTGCTATATTTTAACATTTTGTACACGAATAGTAATTTTCTTTACTTTCTGCCGATGTAGGCGGCGTACATTTCAATTGGCCGGCTCGCAAACGCTTTTCCAAACGCCGGGATTTACAGGGATGCCAAGTTGCCTGTTTGCTTTTCTATTATGCAATGCATGCCTGCTAAACCAGAAAATAATATTTTGTTGGTTTGAGGTAAAGTAATGCTGTTAAGTGCAGCAGGTACTTATCTGTTATGTTCTTCTAAAATCCCCGAAATTTTATCTAATAGCTGGAAGGCAGTTTCTGCCATTAGGTTGCCTTTATTGTCGAGTAAAGGATTGATTTCGGCTAGTTCGATACAAGCCAGGCTATCGAATTCGCACAAGCAGGTGAGCAGGTCGGAAATTTCTCCCGGCATAAACCCAACGGGTACTGGGGTGCCAGTTCCATAAGAAACCTGATCGCTATCCATGCTATCTACATCAAAGGATATATAAATAGCATCACAGTTTTGCAAGATATTGCGCGTTTGTTGTACGCACTGCCGGATACCTTTTTCTCGAACCTGCGCCACTGTAAATACGGAGATATTCTTTTCGGCGATCAGACTCGCTTCTGCAGATTCAAAATCACGTAGACCAAAATAAATCAGGTGTGTGGGTAATAATTTGGCTCCCGGCCTGCCAATATTTTTAAGTCTTTCCCAATATTGCAGGGTTTCATTGTCGGGTTGATTTATTTGGCAGCCGAGGTTGTCTTCCGCAAGTGCTGCCGCTAAGGGCATTCCATGAATATTGCCGGAAGGGGAGGTAAAGGGAGAATGGATATCTGAATGTGCATCAATCCATATAACACCAATCTTCTTTTCAGGAAAGGCAGCCTGTATGCCGCTAATGGTGCCCAGTGCGGAGGAGTGGTCGCCGGATAGTACAACAGGGAAGTAGCCCTTCTGTAAAGAATCTTTTACAGCAGCAGCCACCCGATCGCATTGCTCTACTACATGCTCGATTCTTTTTGCAAAGTTGTTGGTGTTTTTGTTATAGATGGTCTCATTGCGGGTGAGCACATCTATGTATTTATGTCGGTTAAAATAATCATTGCCCGAGTTAATGGCAGCTATTTCCAACGCATCAATACCCAAATCAGATCCTCTTGTACCTGCTCCGATGTCGGAACGGTTTTTTATCAATTGAATGGTCATACCTAAAGGTACAACCCCTCCATTAAGTAAAGAAATTCACCCTGTTAAATCTAGATCAATCTATGTGAAAATGCCCTTTTGTTGTATGCCTGCCCCGAAAACAACGGATTAAAATCCGTTGGTGAAATATGGGGCGAGGCTAGGCCTCTTTGTTTGGGGGGATTAAAATCCGTTGGAACCGGGGTAGTTACATCCAATTTAGCAGGTATTTTTTATAGGCTGCGCGTAAATCGGCAATG
>JBIINW010000071.1:0-12372 GCA_044337245.1 Sediminibacterium sp.
TCTACTATGTCGCAGGCGTCTATTAGTTTATCGGCATCTGTAAATCGTTTAATTCCATATTCTTCTACTACCTGTTTGGCTGTTTCTGTATGTGGATCAAAAAATCCTACCAGTTTAACACCTTCTATCTCTTTCCAGTTATTCAGGTGAAATTTTCCCAGGTGACCAACGCCAAAAACACCGACTTTAAGCATACAAGCAATTTGTTTATGAGGGCATAAAGATAATTATTCCCCTGCCTTTCCGGAGGGTATTAAAAAGTTGTGGATATTATATCCTTTCCTTTAGTTTTCCCATGCTTCCAGGGGCAACTGGGTAAGCAGGGGCCCGTTGCAGATGGTTGCTTCAAAAGATTGGGTATGGCTGAGTTCGTACCTGAAATAAAATTGAAGGGTATGCAGGGTATTTTCGAGTGATTGCCGGGTATTTGCTGGTAATTGTTCATTGGCATTTAATTGTTTTCGGGCTTCTACTCCCATGGTTAGCCATTGCCAGCCAATTACAATATAACTGCTCATTTCCATAAACACCGTTGCATCCGAAAGAAATTCATCCAGCTTGCCCGAAGCCAATTTGGGTATTAGAAACTCCATAACCCTCTGCATTCGGTGAAGTTCATTTTCTAGTTGTAGCGACAGCACACTTAGTGAAGGGTGTTCAGCGGCTTCCGCGATGGTTTTTTGTATGGCATGCATCAATACTTTTATTGCTTTGCCATCTTGCATAAGCACTTTTCGGCCCAGTAAATCAAGCGACTGTATGCCGGTAGTGCCTTCATAGAGCGACATGATTCGGATATCTCGGTAGAGTTGTTGAATGGGAAAATCTGTGGTAAAACCATATCCTCCCAGAATTTGCAAGCCCTGCGATACCGAGCGAATTCCTTGTTCGGAGGCATAGGTTTTCATGATGGGGGTTAATATCTCCAGCAATAAAAAATTATTTTCTTTTTCGGCTCCTTCTGTTACTTCACAAAGGTCGTATAGTCTTGAACAGGCTATTCCCAAAGAGAGTGATCCTTCCACAATTGATTTTTGGGTAAGCAGCATTCTTTGAACATCGGCGTGATGAATAATGTGTATGGGTGCTTGCAAAGGATTTTTTTCTCCCGCTCTGCGGCCTTGTGGTCTTTCTTTCGCATATTGCAAACTATATTGATAGGCGGCCATTGCAACTCCGGCAGCACATAGACCCACGCTAATCCGGGCACCATTCATCATCTGAAACATATAGGCCAATCCCTTATGTGGCTCACCTACTAAATAGCCTCTGCAGTTGTCGTGATCTCCAAAACTAAGGTGCGTGGTTGCGTAGCCTCTTTGTCCCATTTTTTGAAAATCACCCGCACAGTAAACATCATTATACTCCAGTGAGCCATCTTCTGTTGGCCGGTGCGCAGGTATAATAAAAAGTGAAATGCCTTTGGTGCCGGCAGGAGCATCTTTTATGCGTGCCAAAGTAAGATGCACAAAGTTTTCGGCAGCTTCGTGTTTGCCGCCTGAGATAAATATTTTTTGGCCTTTGATTAAATAATATCCATCCTCTGTTGGAGTGGCGGTTGTAGTTATATCGCTGAGCGAACTGCCAGCCTGCGGCTCGGTAAGTGCCATCGTTCCTTGCCAGCGACCTTCGAATATCGGAGGAACATAGGTTTTCTTTTGTTGCTCATTTCCAAAACTGGTAATCAGTCCGGCTGCTCCGCCAGATAAACCCAAGTATCCCTGCACACTGTTGTTAGCAGCCTGAAATAGAAAATGTCCGGTGCTGAAAATCATTTCAGGCAGTTGAAGTCCACCCTGCTCAAAGGAAGCATTGCCACCTATCCATCCCTGTTCTGCAGCTATAGCAAATATTTTCTTGATTTGGGGATGGGTAATCACATTGCCATTGCCATCATACCGGGCGGGTGTTTCATCCATCACCTTACAGAAGGGAAACATTTCCTGTTCGGCAAACAGTCCAGCCGATTCAATCATCATCCAGGCTTGTTCCTCATCCAGGTGTTGGTATCGGGGATATTGAAAAAGGTTTTTCAGTTGATGAACATCCAGTAACAAAAACTTCAGCAGATTTTTATTGGCAAAGGCTTGCATAGAAATAGTTTTTCGATCAAATTATTCTTTAACAAAGATAAGACTTACCAGTTCGGCAACGCAGGCTGGTTTTTCGGACTGGTCGCTTTCTATGGTGCAGGAAATATAGAGTTGTATTCCTCCATTTTTGCCGGGTTCTGCATGGGTAAGGGTTGCCGACATGCGAATCTTACTATCTGCTGGTACCGGGGTAATAAAGCGGGCTTTGTTGAGGCCATAGTTAAACATTCTTTCAATATGAGATAGGTCGATCAGTTCGTAAAGCAGATGGCTGGCTAGGGAAAGGGTAAAGAATCCATGTGCCAGGGTTTTGCCTCCGGGTAGTTCAATTTTCGCTCTTTCGGTATCCACGTGAATCCACTGTTGATCGCCGGTGAGGGCAGCGAATTGTTGAATCATTTCGGGTGTTATGGTAACCCATTTTCCTGGTCCTAATTTTTTGCCGATAAGTTCCGAAATATCCTGTTGATTTCTGATACTCGGAATGGATGTTTGGGCAGGTAGGTGAGTTGGTGCAATTGAAGCGTGTGCGGATGAAATGTTTGATGTATATAGTTTATCTGGAAAAGGTGTGATGATTGCTTTTCCAATCACCGATCGGGAACTGATATCCAGCAGGGCTTGTGGGGCTTCTTCCAATGTATATTGTTTATGAATATGCGGCGATATTTTGCCGGATAAAAGCCATTGCACAATTTGTCGGGTGTTTTTGAAGTGTTCAGTAGGCTCTTGTTGCATAAAACTTCCCCAGAAAACTCCACAGATAGAGAAGCCTTTTAGGAGGGGAAGATTCAGTGGAATTTGCGGAATATCACCTGCTGCAAAACCTACCACTAAGTATCTGCCATTCCAGGCCATTTGCCGGGCTGCTAGAGGGGTAATACTTCCACCTACGGGGTCGAATATTACATCTACTTTTCCTTTGGGTGTGCAGGATTTTAGGGCTTCTGATAAATCTTCTTTGGAATAATCAATTCCGTAATCTGCTCCTTTCTGTTTGCAGATAGCGAGTTTCTCAGAATTTGCGGCAGCTGCTATTACCGTTGCTCCCATTAGTTTTCCTAATTCTACGGCTGCCAAGCCCACTCCGCCGGCTGCGCCTAAAACCAGTAAAGTTTGTTTTGGTTGTAGGCGGGCAATATTTTTGAGTGCATACAAGGCGGTGCCATATTGGTAAGAAGCAGCGGCTGCAGTTACATAATCCAAGGAATCGGGTATGGGCATCACCTGTAAGCTATTCACCAACACTTCTTCTGCAAATCCACCCCAGCCAGATAAAGCCAGTACGCGTTGCCCGGGTTTTAGATTTTTTACTTCATCGCCAACGGATTGAATAATACCTGCCACTTCACCTCCAGGTGAAAAGGGTAGGGCTGGTTTAAACTGGTATAAATTTTGAATCATGAGTAAGTCCGGAAAATTCACTCCACAGGCATGTACCTGAATCACCACTTCTTGCGGCGAAGAAATGAGCGTAGGAAGGTTTTGCAGGGTAAGTTGATCGGGTGTTCCGTAGTTGGTACAGAGGATGGCTTTCATACAGCAAGTAATTGAAATGGCAAAGGTGCATTGAATATGCGGGTACTATGAAAATACAATCTTTCTTTGATAATTTTCGTGCTAATTTGCTTTCAAAACAGGGAACCGTTTTACATGGATTTGAGTGAGATAATATTTTGGACAGCGATTGGTATAGTGGTGTACACGTATGCTATGTATCCTTGTTTACTCTGGTGCTGGTGTTTGCTGGCCGGAGAGCGAAAAAAAAGTCCAGCAGCGGCGATTGAAAATTTGCCAGGGATTACATTATTAGTGGCTGCTTATAATGAGGCCGATTGTTTAGCAGAAAAGATAAAGAATGCCTTGCAGATAGATTATCCCGAGGAACTATTGGAAATTTGGATAGTAACAGATGGATCCACTGATAACAGTCAGTTAATCGTTCGTGAGTTTCCCCGGGTGCAACTTTTTCATCAGCAGGAGCGTAAGGGAAAAATACAAGCTATTCAACGAGTAATAGGTTCTGTTCAAACGGAACTGGTGGTATTTACGGATGCCAATGCCCTGTTAAACAGGGGTTGTTTACGTGCGATTGCAGCGGCATTTACTGATCCTTTGGTAGGTGCCGTAGCCGGAGAGAAGCGGGTGGTAGATGCGCAGGATGCGGTAACAGGTGAATCTATGTATTGGATTTATGAATCGTTGGTAAAAAAGTGGGAGGGAGGGGTGTATTCGGTTACAGGTTCTGCAGGAGAAATTTTTGCTATCAGAAAAAGTTTATTTCGAGAAGTGCCGGCAAACACTTTGTCGGATGATTTAGCCATTAGTTGGCAGATAATCGCACAAGGCTATCGGATGGAATATGCCGCGGATGCCTATAGTTCGGAACTTGGGCTTGTTAACATTCGGCAATCTTTTACAAGAAGGATTCGAGTTGCAGCCGGATCGGTGCAGGCGGTACTTCGAATTTTTTCGGGTAAGGGCTATACCTGGAAACCTGTTTTTTGGTGGGAGGTTTTTAGCCATCGAATACTACGAACCCTGGTTGTACCTTATTTGCTGCTGCTGATTGGTTGCTTGAATGTATGGTTAATGCATGCGGGAGTTGTTTATGGGGTATTACTGGCGATACAAGTATATGGTTATTTGGCCACCTGCTTGTATTGGCTAAGATCGTTTTCTAGAAAACAACCGGTATGGATTAGCTTGCCGGCTTTCTTTATTTTGGTGCACTTCGCAATGATTCGGGGTGCTTTGTCGTTATGGTTGGGTAAACAAACTGTGTTGTGGGAAACCTATCCCAGAAAGATGGGGAAGGCGTTTGATGAGGGAAAAAATGACTGATTTGGCAGATTTTGCCTATTTTACAGTTGAAATTTGCGTGAATTTGCGGTAAAGTGTATAATTTTTTTAATGTATTTTTTGAATTCTTTGTACAAAACTTTTCAAAAAATTGAACCATCCTTTTAGCTGATATGTTAACCCTGCAAGAAATAGACGATAGGCCAATGATTAATAAAGTTTTATGTGTGGATGATGATTCGCTGTCATTAACGATATCCGAATTGATGTTGAATAGTGCTTGTTTTTCTGAGCAAATCGACAAAGCGATGGATGGCATGGACGCGTTGGCGTATTTAGATAAGATTTGGGAAAGTGCAGAGAAAGACCAAAAGGCGCCACAATTGATATTGTTAGATATTAATATGCCCGTGATGAATGGTTGGGAGTTTTTAGAAAAATTTGTTCCTGCTTATCAAGAAAAATTTCCCAATACCAAAATAATTATTTTGTCTTCTACTATTGATCCGGAAGATTTTGCAATGGCAAAACGATTCCCAGTAGTAATTGATTTTTTCAGTAAGCCACTTGAGGTAGATAGTTTAGAAGCCTTGAAGGTATCGGATCATTTCAAAACATTTTTTGGATAATTATTTCAAAAAATCAGTATTTAGATAAATAGTATTTTTGCATACATAAATTAGCATAAAAAAGGACAGATGACGATAGAACAATTCAAGCAGAAAACATTGCCGGAGAAGTTAAATGTGATTAGATATGAGGCCGAATTATTGGGCTCGTATGAGCGTAATGGAGAGCATAACGGGCCTAAAACACCTGGGGATATTTTTGCTTTGCATGATTTTTGGGTTTTTTTAAGTGATGATGAAACCATGGTAATTCCATCGAGAAGAAATCCTTTGCATGTAGAAGAAGAGTAGTGTAGAAAAGGAATAACATTTTGATTATACATGCATTTCTTTTGATGGAAAATTGCTTAAAAATTTTATAAATGTTTTTATAAAATTAGGGTGGTTAAATACTTCTGATATGCCTAACTTTTTATTGGTAGATGACCATTCTGTTGTGCGGGCGGGTATAAAGCTCATCATAACGCAGCATTTTGCTGATACCAAAGTGTGGGAGGCAGAGAATGAGAAGCAGGCGGTAGATATTTTGCGTACTTCGGCCATTGATGTTATACTGATGGATTTGAATATGCCTGATAGCGATCCTATTCGGCTTATCTATTATATTACCACCAATCATCCCAAAACATCTATCATCGTATTAACTATGAATGATGAGAATGTGTATGCTAAGCGATTTTTTAAATTGGGTATTAAGGGCTTTCTACATAAGTCGTCTGACAATAAAGAAATTTTAAAAGCCATTGAGCAAGCGTTGGCAAATCGGGTGTATATGAGTGAAGGATTAAAGCAGGTATTAGCCGAATCTTTTTTCTCGGGTGTGTCTGAGAATCCGTTTGATACGCTGAGTGATCGTGAGTTTCAGGTGGCTAAGGAATTATTAAGTGGAAAAAGCATTGCAGATATTTCTGCTTCATTAAGTATTAATTCTTCTACGGTCTCTACTTATAAGGGTAAGGTATTTGAGAAATTAAAAATACCCAATAATAATTTGGTTGAGCTCATGTCGCTTGCTCGTCAGCATCGGATAATTTAATTGATTGGATATCCGATTCCATTGGGGCTGATAGCTGCAACGGATTACATCCGTTGGTATAAAATAAATCGAGCCGATGGCTCTACTTGACAGTTTTTTCTGTTTTTTTGAATCTTAAGATGCTGATTCGAGAAGATGTGCATGCAGTGGTAATTGCAAGGTGATGCTTGTTCCTTTTCCCTCACTGCTTTTTATGTGAATGCTACCTTTCATTTTCTGCATTAAGTCGTATACTATACGATAACCTATTTGCGTACTTTCTGTAGTTTTTTTTGTAATAACGCCATTTTCCAGTTCAATAATTTTATCGGCGGAGATGCCAGCACCTGTATCACTGATATTTATATACTGCAGGCGATCGTCTTTTGTGGTACTTAGTGAGATTTTACCTTGTCGCGTATTTTTAATGGCATTATCAAGCAGGTTTCTGATTACAATGGATAAAAGACTAAAGTCGGCAGTAATGGATTGTGAATCGAGGGATTGAAACTCGAATTCTAATTGTTTTTCTGCTGCAATTTTAATATATACTGCACAGTTAGTTCGAATAAACTCATTTAAGCGTTCGGTAGTGAAGGATAATTTCACATTTTTTTTGGTACTGTTAAGCCATTGAAGCAGGTTGGTTACAAAGTTGGTGATATCAAAAGTAGTATGGTACAGTTCGAAACTGAGGCGGTGAAGATCTTCCTGACTAATGGATGATTTTGATTCGTACACAGACGCAGCGATTTTATGTACAAAATTCAGCGGCGATTTAAGGTCGTGCATTACAATCCCAATCATTCTTTCGCGAAATGCCAAGTTATTGGTTAGTTCTACTTCTGTTGCTTCGAGTTGTAGCAATGAAAATCTGAGTTCTTCGGTTTTTTGGGCTACTAATTTTTCGAGGTTCTTTTTTTGTTTTCTCAATTGTAGTAATAGTATGGCAGCCATAATGGCAAATACCACAAATCCAGCCATAAACATATAAGCCAGGGGGCTGAAAGTCCTTAAGAGATATAGAGAAACGTCTAAGATCATTAGCTACATAGGGGGTTTATTAGCACTCTGCGAAGTGTAAAGTACTATATTTTAATTGATTTTGACTGTTAAAATTTAAAAAAACATACTATTATAGCTATATTCTATAGCTGAATAGCTATTTTAAAATCAACATAAATCTATAAAAAAATCGGATAAAAGCTATGTTAATTCAAAAATTAAGCTATTTTTGTATTCACAGTTGGTTATTTATAGCAATTTTAGGTTAAAGTCCAATGTCCTACAATAGCCGGTGAGCTAGATTTAGTTAAACCATTATCTAGTTAGCCGGCTATTCTAATTAAATTTTTAGCCAGATGAAAAAAACAATAATAGCCATTAACAAAGCGTTAATAACCTTATCTTACGGCCGAATTGTTTCCACATCTTGCCACACATTGGGATTATGCATTATTATTGTTGATAATCAAGCAATAGTGAGGGTTAATGGTGGATTATTGGGGAAATAGATAGTGAAGTGTAGTGAGGGAATGATTTGAGGGTAAGGGAATTAAACAGACATTTTATTCATTATAATAGGTTTTATTTATCAGATCGAGTAGTCACATATCGACTGTAACAGTGCGATGTACGTCTTATACGATAGCTGCTTTGCTATGTATATTATTGCATCTCAAGCCCCTCAGCAACAGAAATGTTCCTCATTTCCTGTCCTCTCCTTCATTTGAGTCAACCGCTGTTCCGGAAGCCGTTGGCCAGTCTCCTCTTACTTCTGCGCATCAGCTATTGCTGCATCCGGATTTTGTTGTTTTTGCTTGTGATGATTTAGTACCTACTGCTAATGGGGGGTTATCCGTTAGAAGTGGTGTTACGGCTGCGTTTCATGCCGGCACCGATATGTTAAATGGCAGAGCTGGGCCGCCCGATGTTTTGTTTACATATATATATATGTATGGCACGCATCCTCCGGATGCTTTAGTTATTCCGGAAAACGCCCCCAATTGTATGGAGGCTACTGTTGTTTCTGCCCATAAGCGTGGGTGGAAATTTTCGTTTGGTAAAACACAGCAACTCGGTGTTGTTGATTATTCATTCAATTCCAGCATTGCTTGAGTAAGCGTATAACCATATCAAAATTGTTTACACGCGGCAATGCCGGATTTTTCCGTGCACTTATTTTAGTGTTGGCTGGATTTGTTTTTTCTGTATCTGCTCAGGGGCAGTATACGGGAGGCGAAGGGGATGGACATACAACTGATAGTAGTTATACTGATTATTGCACACCCGTAATTGGCGCCAAAGTAGCTACTACCTGCAGTGGGGTTACTTTTCAAGTTTCGCCTACCGATGGCGTTAATGAAGATTTTGTTCCCGGCTCAACAACCTATGCTTGGCTATCGCCCAGTGCAGTAGGAGGTATTACTGGTTTAACGGGAGCTTCGGGTGCAGCTTCATTCTTTGCTACGCTAACAAATACTACCAACGCACCTATTGATGTAGTATATATAGTTACCCCTTCAACGCTTTCATGCACGGGTGCCACTTTTACAGTTACGGTAACCGTATATCCGGCGGCATCGGTCAATAATATCAGCTTAACATCCTGTAGTGGGGTAACTTTTGCAGTAACGCCCAGTTCCGGAATTATTCCAACCGGTATATCGTACACTTGGAATGCGCCCACTTTTACAGGAACTGTAACAGGTGGTAATTCTGGTTCTGGTTCTAATATTACCGGAACACTTACTAACGGAACCGCATCGAGCCAGACAGTTACCTATTTTGTTACGCCCTCTGTTCCCAGTGGATGTAGTACAGCCGGATTTACTATAACAGTCACATTATTACCCAGGGCTAATATGGATGTGGCATCCCTTACCACTTGTTCGGGCGTAGTATTTAATTATACACCTACGGGAACTATTGTTCCATCCGGTACTACCTATAGTTGGAATGAACCTTCTAATACTGGTAACTTAAATCCGGGTGCGGGAGGTACGAATGCTAGCAGCTTTAGTGGTACTTTAACGAATACAGGAAATACAGTAGGCACGGCCACGTATTTTGTAACGCCGAATGCACCGGGGGGCTGTACTTCAGCTGGATTTACGGTAACGGTGAGTGTGTTACCGGTGGCATCTATAAGTAATGGAACGTTGAGTACTTGTTCGGGCGTATTATTTAATTATACACCTACCGGTGCTTCAGTTCCTGCCGGAGTAACCTATGGTTGGGGTATTCCTACTATGACCACCAGTGTGACAAATGGTGTTGCTGGTTCGAATTCTAGCAGTTTCAGTGGCACATTGACCAATACGAACACTACTGTAGGCACAGCCACTTACTTTGTTACCCCGAATCTCTCCAGTGGATGTACTTCTGCAGGATTTACGGTTACGGTGAATGTATTCCCAGTTGCGAATATATCATCTACTTCACTCACAACTTGTACTGGTGTTCAGTTTAATTTAACTCCCACCGGAACGCCTGTTCCTATTGGTACAACATATTCATGGGGTATACCAACTATGACTGGGGTAACCAATGGAGTTGGCGCAACGAATGCCAGCAGTTTCAGTGGTACATTAACCAATTCAGGCACCACAGTGGGAACAGCCACTTATTTTGTTACACCGAATGTTCCTGGAGGATGTACTTCAGCTGGCTTTACCGTTACAGTTAGTGTGTTTCCAAAAGCAAATATTAACCCGGCTTCATTAACAACTTGTTCTGGTGTATTATTTACTTACACTCCTACTGGTTCGCAAGTTCCGGATGGTTCTACTTATAGTTGGTCTACTCCAAGTCAAACCGGCGTATCCAATGGTGCGGCTGGAACGAATGTGAGCAGCTTCAGTGGTACATTAACCAATACCAATACAACAGCAGGTACAGCCACTTATTTTGTAACACCGAATGTTCCTGGCGGATGTACTTCTTCAATGTTTACGATTACAGTAAGTGTATTTCCCGTAGCAAATATGAATACTGCATCCCTTACTACTTGTACGGGAGTATTGTTTACCTATACGCCAACCGGCTCACCCGTGCCAGTGGGAACTACCTATACTTGGAGTACCCCAACGATAAATGGAGTAACAGGTGGTGCAGCTGGTTCAAATGCCAGCAGTTTCAGTGGTACATTAACCAATTCAGGCACCACAGTCGGAACCGCCACTTATTTTGTTACACCGAATGTTCCTGGAGGATGTACTTCAGCTGGCTTTACCGTTACGGTAAATGTATTTCCAATTGCCAACGCCAATCAGATTAACCTAACTACTTGTACCGGTGTGCCATTCAGTTTCAGTCCAACAGGATCTATTCCTGCAGGAACCGTATATAGCTGGAGTGCCCCCACCGGAGCAACGGGCGCGTCGGCTTCCAATCAGTCTAACTTCAATGGCACAATAACCAATAGCACCAATGCGGTTATTACCGGCACTTATTTTATTACGCCTACTTCCAGTGGTTGTAATGGTCCGGGCTTCACTGCTACTGTATCTGTATTCCCCACAGCAGTTGTGAACAGCGTTAGCATAACTACTTGTAGTGGTGTTTCCTTTACTCCCTCTTTAACAGGAACCATACCTAACAATACTAATTATACCTGGAATGCACCCACAGGAACTTCCAATTTAAATGGTTTAGCCGGCGCTACTAATGCCAGCAGTTTCAGTGGTACCCTTACGAACACGACTAATGTTACCCGGACTGCCACGTATTTTGTTACACCTAATGTTACCGGAAATTGTACTGCTGCACAATTCTCTGTTTTTGTAACGGTGTTCCCTTCTGTTTCTGTTAATGATATAGCGTTTACTACCTGTAGCGGTGTTCCATTCGCAGTAACGCCGGTAAGTGGAACGATACCTGCATCTACTTCTTATAGTTGGACAGCACCTTCTTTGTCAGGTACTGTAGGTGGAACTACTGGTTCTGGTAATGGAACGAATATATTCGGTAATCTGACCAATACATCGTCTACGATTTCTACGGCTACTTACACGGTAACGCCTAATCCGGGAGCGGGTTGTGCCA
This sequence comes from Sediminibacterium sp., assembly GCA_044337245.1. Taxonomy (GTDB): domain Bacteria; phylum Bacteroidota; class Bacteroidia; order Chitinophagales; family Chitinophagaceae; genus Sediminibacterium. Next base: position 11,586 of record JBIINW010000071.1, read on the forward strand.
ATGGTGCTGCCTTCACGGTAACGGTAAGTGTTTTGCCATTGGCAAGAATTAATGGAATCACACAGGTAATTTGTAGTGGGGCTTCCATAAATTTAGATCCAACCTCCATTGGGGGTAATGTAATACCTGCCGGTACAAAATATACTTGGCTCTCGCCAACTGCTAATCCGGGAGGTTCCCTATTATCGTCTGTTGCATTAAGTAATCAGGATATATTTATAGCATCTTTAACTAATACCACCAATGCGGTTGCAACGGCTACTTATACAGTTACGCCGGTATTAGCTTCTGGTTGTACCAATAGTGCACAATTTACTATTGTAGTTACGGTGAACCCAAAGGCAACAATAGGCACCTTAACTACAACCATATGTACGGGTGCTACCTTTACGGTTAGTCCTACGAATGGACAGCAAGGTAATATTGTACCTGCAAATACATTATATAGTTGGACCAACTCAACGTTGCCTGCAGGATTAACGATTAATTCTGGCGGAACAGGAACGTCATTATCATTTATCAGTGGAGTAATCAGCAGCACGAGTTCAGTTCCATTAACGGCAAGCTTTACTGTAATACCGGTGCCGCCTACAGGTGCATGTGGTAGTGCTGCCTTTAGTGTGATTGTAACGGTAAATCCAAGTGCCAGTATCAATCAGATATTTACTACTACTTGTAGTGGAATACCTGTGGTGATTTCGCCAGTGGATGGTACAAATGGAAGAGTACCTGCTAATACCACCTATAACTGGACGGTTTCAGCGGTTGCTGGGTTAAGTCCATTATC
>JBIINW010000251.1:0-3475 GCA_044337245.1 Sediminibacterium sp.
AGGATGATTTTTTGAAACTGGCAGCGGATGATGATTTCGGAAGGAAATTACAAGATCTGCATTTAATCGGAAAACCCCATAACCGAGCTTCTTACAAGAAAGAATAATTAGTCAGGAATTCTATTCGGCCATTAAACGAAATAGAATTACTTACATGATATAAAAAGCCATGGCTACTAACAAAACAGATATATACGTATATGCGCATTGGTTGGGAATGCCCGAACCTAAATGTATTGGTGTACTGAGTGCCCAACAGGCAAAGGGTAAAAAGGCATTTAGTTTTGAGTATGATGTTAACTGGATACGCTCTAAAGAACAGCAGTTACTGGATCCTGATATTACCTGGTTTACTGGTCCGCAATACCCGAATGGCAAAGAGAATTTCGGGGTGTTTATGGATTCGATGCCGGATACATGGGGGCGAACTTTGATGAAACGTCGTGCCGTACAGCTTTCCAAAGAAGCCGGCCTGCCGGTGCCGGTTTTATATGATATAGATTTTTTACTGGGTGTATATGATGAAACAAGAATGGGAGCTTTGCGTTTTAAATTAGACAACGATGGGCCGTTTTTAGATAACAACCAGGGTATGCCTACACCACCGTGGGCAAGCATCAGAGAACTACAGCATGCGGCTGAGGTTTTGGAAAGTGACGAAGACAGTGAGGAGGTAAAAAAATGGCTGGCAATATTAATGGCGCCGGGTTCTTCACTGGGTGGTGCAAGACCGAAAGCAAATATCACTGATCACCATGGGCATTTGTGGATTGCCAAGTTTCCATCAAAAGGTGATTCCATTGATAAAGGTGCATGGGAATATCTGGCGTATAAACTCGCTTTGCAATGTGGCATTGTAATGCAACCATCAAGGATTGAAAAAGTGGCGGGGAAGTTTCACACTTTTTTTACCAAACGGTTCGACCGGCAGTTGAGTGAACGCATACATTTTGCATCAGCGATGACTATGACCGTGCAAAATGAAGATGCCATCAAAGAAAATCCTGCCAGTTATTTGGATATGGCAGAATTCATCCAGTACAACGGTGCACAAAATAAACATGACCTGCAGCAACTCTGGCGAAGGATTGTTTTTCACATTGCTATTTCCAACACAGATGATCACCTTCGGAATCATGGTTTTATATTGACAGATACCGGCTGGATATTATCTCCCGCTTTTGATATCAATCCCTCTGTTGATAAAGAGGGGCTAGCATTAAATATTGATACACACAACAATGCCTTGGACTTTGAATTGGCAAAAAATGTGGGTGAGTATTTTCAGTTACGTGAAGCTGAAATGAATACTATCATCACAGAGGTAAAAACTGCTGTTAGCGGCTGGAAAAATGTTGCACAGGAGATTGGTATTTCGAGAGTTGAACAGGAATTGATGAGTGGGGCATTCCGTTATTAAAAGAGCCTGTGCACTTCCGGAGCATCAGGGGTATGTTCCCCGTATAGTTGCCGAACAACAAAGAGGAACTGCAATTTTAGTCTTTCCCTTGTTGAAGGGGGCATTCTCGACCAAGTGCATGTAAACATGGTCAGATTTTACTTCTAAACTTATCAGACCTTGAATAATTGACTGATTATTTACAATTGTGAGCTTGTAAACATCTCTTGCAGATTGTTTGAACTCAATTTTCCAGTCAAACTGCCAGCCGTTTCTTTGTCTATCAGTGAGTTAGGGGGATGCATCTTTGTATATTTACAAATGAAAAATTTACTCCTACTATTATTCACTATCCCAATTTGTGCAATTGTTTTTGCGCAAAGCCAAAACGAAAGAAAGGTTGCTACTACTCAATTAGCGCTTTTTAATAAAGTAGCCAATCTCGATAGTTCGTTATTTGCAGCATATAATTCAAAGAATATAGATTTGATGAAGATCTACTTTACTAGAGACCTTGAGTGGTATCAAGATAATGGGGGTTTACTAGACTATGAAAAAGTATTTTCAAATTTTCAATCTATTTTCAATAGAGATTACGACCTCAAAAGAAATCTAATCAAAGAGAGTTTAGAAGTGCACCCAATTGAAGGTTATGGGGCAATAGAAATTGGTAAGCACCAATTTAAACATATCGAAAATGGGAAACTCGAAATAGGCACTTTCAAATTTGTAATGATTTGGAAGAATGATAATGGTAACTGGAGAATTTCGAGAGTAATTAGTTATGACCATTAGTTCAGCCCTTTAATTTCCTGATAGTCACAGACTCAATCATCGCATTATAGTTGCATCTGTTGGTTTTTAGAGGTTTATATTTAAAAAAGGCTACAACTCAATATCTTTGTTGTTATAGTTGGATTTCTAACAAATCAATACACCCTCTTAAATATGATAAACTATTTGATTGTTCCAGGTCTAGGAAATTCAGGTCCAGAACACTGGCAAACTTATTTCCAAAACTCCGCTCCTAATTTTTTCCGTATTGAACAGGCTGATTGGGATACGCCCACTTGTGATGATTGGATTAAAAATATCGATGCAATGGTAACATCATATGACTTATCATCTGTAGTTTTAATTGGCCATAGCCTGGGATGTTCAACTATTGCACATTGGACAGCCAAGTATAAAAGAAACATTAAGGGGGCAATGCTAGTGGCACCGAGTGACCTTGAAGCACCAAATTACACTTTCCCAACAAAAGGATTTGCACCTATTCCACTTGATAAATTAAATTTTAACTCTATTGTTGTAGCAAGTTCAAATGATATTTGGGTTTCATTAGAGAGAGCAAAGTTTTTCGCCCTTAATTGGGGTAGTGAATTTATAAACATTGGAGATGCAGGGCATATAAATGCAGCTTCAGGTCATACAAATTGGGAAGAGGGCTTAACGATTTTAAAAAAGTTGGGATAGTTCATCCTTTTACTTTCCTGCTATTTTATCAAATAAAATATAAATGCACAATGACTTACCATGCTCTTTTTCTTAGCCCAATGATACCTTCAACTAATCTTTCAGGAACGTCAAGTTTTTTTAAAGACACTTTAGATTTCTCAACCGTTATGGAAAATGAAGCCTATGTAGTATGTCAGAAAGACAATCTAACTATTCATATTTTAAAGGCAGGACAAGAAATTGGAGAAATAGAATTATACTTGGAAGTTGATAATGTAAATAATGTATGGTCTACAATCAAAGACAAATTAAGTGGTTTAAAATTTAAAGAGCCCTTCAATCAAGATTATGGCATGCGTGAAATACATATTTGTATCCCACATACAAATGCCCTTTTATTCATCGGCCAAAAACTACTGTAATTTTTGAATCTCGATTCAATTTAAACTTCCTGCAAGTTGCAAAAAGTCCATCCCTCTAATTTCCTGATAGTCACCTACTCAATCAACCCATTATAGTTGCATCTATCAAGGAAAAGGGGATTATAAATGATAAAAAGGTTATACCTTTATAGTGTAACCCATTCTTATATTTTATGGATAAACTAACTCAATTCCT
>JBIINW010000007.1:0-37961 GCA_044337245.1 Sediminibacterium sp.
TTTAATTATATGAATATGATTTTAGCTATTGAAGAAGTGGAGGGGCCGATTTATGCCTTTGTAGGGCATTCTCTGGGAGGCCTTGCCCTAGCCTTAACAATGGAAAGGATAGCTGAAAGAAGTGAAAGGAAATTGATTCTGATAGCTCCTGCTACTGAAACGCACCGATCATTTAGTAATTTTTTCTCCATCATCCCCGTAAATGAAAAAGTGCAAAAGCGATTCCGGGAGTATGTGGAGCGATTATCCGGATATTCTATCAGTTTCTTATCCATAGTAAGAATATTACAAAATATAACTATGCCAGTTTTGTGGATTCACGACAAAGGCGATACGGTATGCCCCCTTGAAGACGCACAACCCTTGATAGACAAGCAATTACCGCATATTGAGTTCTGCATAACCGAAAATTTGGGACATAATAAAATATACCGAAACTCCGAAGTGGTTCGTAGAATTGCCGAGTTTATAAACAACCCAAGTTCCGATATTTTTTGAGATTAGGTTGTTTCACCTAATATTGCATCGCGGAACGAGGTTGGCGAGATTGGAATGGAGAGGGGTAGCAGAGTAGGAAAAAATGAAAAAAAGTGTGGGACAAATAATATATGGCCAAGAATTTATTGATTGTAGAGTCGCCAGCCAAGGCTAAAACCATTGAAAAAATTCTGGGCAAGGATTTTGAGGTGAAGAGTTGCTATGGCCATATCAGAGATTTGGAGAAAGATGATATGGGTATCGACCTGAATAACCATTATCAGCCCCGGTATAAAGTGCCCGACGATAAAGAGCGAGTAGTAAAAGAGTTACGCCAATTGGCTAAAAAGTCTTCGGAAGTATGGCTCGCATCGGATGAAGACCGTGAAGGAGAAAGTATCAGCTGGCATTTGGCCGAAGTACTGGGATTAGATCCAGCCACCACCAAAAGAATCGTTTTTCACGAGATTACGGCTCCCGCGATTAAAAAAGCAGTAGAAAACCCCCGACTGATTAATATGAATCTGGTGAATGCCCAGCAGGCCCGCCGGGTACTAGACAGGCTGGTGGGGTTTGAATTGAGTCCGGTTTTATGGAGAAAGATTGGCATGCAGCGTAGCTTGAGTGCCGGAAGGGTGCAAAGTGTGGCCGTTCGATTGATTGTAGACAGAGAGCGAGAGATTAACCAGTTTATTTCGGAAAGCAGTTTTAAAATAGAAGCACAATTTACTGCAAAGGATATCTATGGTAAGGAAGTTACGTTTATGGCCGAGGGTCCTTCCCGAATGCAGCAGCAAAAAGATGCCAGGGCCTTTTTAGAAAGTTGTAAGGGTGCCAGCTATTCAGTAAAAGATATTCAAGTAAAACCGGCTAAAAGATCTCCGGCAGCGCCTTTCACCACTTCCACACTACAACAAGAGGCTTCCCGAAAATTAGGCTATGGGGTAAGTAAAACCATGTTGCTTGCACAAAAATTATACGAGAGCGGAAAGATCACTTATATGCGTACCGACAGCATACAATTAAGTGATACTGCCATGGGTGATATACGGAAAGAGGTTACGGGATATTATGGCGAAGAATACTATCAGCCACGACGCTTTAAAAATAAAAATGAGAGTGCCCAGGAAGCCCACGAAGCTATTCGGCCTACTTATATGAATAATCATTCCGTTGCCGATGAAGAACTGCGGCGATTGTATGAGCTGATTTGGAAAAGAACCATCGCTTCTCAAATGAGCGAGGCCGAATTCGAAAAAACTACTGCCTCCATTGCCATCAGTACCCGGCCCGACACTTTAACTGCAACCGGTGAAGTGATGAAGTTTGATGGATTTTTAAAAGTATATCTGGAAGGAAAAGACGAGGAAGACGATGAAAATACAGCAGGTATGCTACCCCCGCTTACCGTGGGAGCGCTTTTGAACAATAATTTTTTAAAAGCCACCGAAAAGTTTACCCGTCCCTCAGCCCGCTACACAGAAGCTTCTCTGGTAAAGAAACTAGAAGAACTGGGTATCGGCCGACCCTCTACGTATGCGCCTACTATATCTACTATTATCAAAAGAAATTATGTAGAAAAAAGAGATAAGGAAGGCACCGTTAGAACAGCTGCTTTATTAAAGTTGTTGCCCAATGGACATATACAGGAAGAACTGCTGCAAGAAAATACGGGCGCAGAAAAAAATAAATTATTCCCAACCGACCTGGGTATAGTGGTAACTGATTTTTTAAAGCAGCATTTTACCCGGGTAATGGACTTTGGCTTTACGGCTAAAATTGAAGAAGAGTTTGATCAGATAGCCGAAGGGAAAATTGTATGGAGTAAAATGATTGATGGCTTTTACAAGCCTTTTCATGATACCATTGAAATTACGCTGGAAACTGCCGAAAGGGCCAAGGGCGAAAGAGAATTGGGGATGGATCCCGAAACCGGAAAGAGAATTGTAGCCCGCATGGGCAGATATGGCCCCATGGTTCAAATAGGAGAACAACAGGATGAAAATGAAAAACCTCGATTTGCCAAACTGAACCCAACCCAAAGTATTGAAACCATTACGTTGGAAGAGGCGCTGCAACTATTCCGCCTACCTCGAACGTTGGGAACCTATCAAGACCAGGAAGTAGCGGTAAATGTTGGCAGATTTGGACCCTACATTCGGTTAGGCGAACAATTTATCTCTATTCCAAAAGGCATCGATTTACACGAAATGGATTTAGCGGCAGCCGTTGAATTGATTGAAGAAAAAAAGCAGGCAGATGCACCTATAGCCCTTTATGAAGGATTACCGGTTACCAAAGGAAAAGGAAGATTCGGGCCATTTATTAAATGGAACGATTTATTTATCAATGTACCACGCGCCTATAATTTCGACATACTCAGTGAACAAGACATCAATGAGTTGATCAGCAAAAAGCAGGAAAAAGAATCGAATCGTTTTATTAAGCAATTCCCTTCCGATAAAATTTCCATTGAAAATGGCAGGTGGGGTCCCTTCCTGCGCTTTCAGAAAAAAATGCTGAAACTACCCCGGAAAGCCGATGGTGAAAAATACCTGCCAGAAGAATTGACCGAAATTACTGTTGAGCAAGCCAAGGCAATGATAGAAGTTCAAATGCCTGGCGCATTCACCAAAAAAGTACGCGCAGCAGCCAAAAAATCGGCTACTCCTAAAAAATCAGCCCCAGCAAAAAAAGCGGCACCCAAAAAGAAAGCCGCTCCTAAAAAAGGAACGGCTAAGAAAAAGTAATTGTTTGTTTCAACCAATTATGTAATGCTTCCACAGCTAAGTGGTAAGAAGTGTTTAGTCGTACTTACCCATCTGACGCAGAAATCGAACGTGTGCAGAAACTGCCTCACTCCAAGTGGGATATTCAAGATACTGCAGTTGATATTCAGAACATACCGCCCGAACAATTTCACTAATTGCAGGATAATGTACGTGAGAGATTTTAGGGAATAAATGGTGTTCAATTTGAAAATTCAAACCGCCTACAAGCCAGCTGATTACCTTGTTTCTGGTAGCAAAATTGGCCGTAGTTTTTATTTGATGGGCAGCAAATTCATCCGGCATCTGATTGGTATCATCAACAGGTAATGGGAAATGGGTATGTTCTACGGTATGTGCCATTTGAAAAACAATACTCAAAACAAATCCGGCGAACATAGTCATAACAAGAAACCCGATAATCCATTTGGTAAAACCCAATAAGTAAATGGGTAGAGCCACAAAAGCAGCTGCATGATAGATTTTAACAAGCCAAAACTCTAAGTGATCGCCCAAAGACATTTTTTTTAAGGGAATATTTCCAATTTTTTTAGAAAAATACTTTTTGTAGTCGGTAGCAAAAAGCCAAACAATATAAAGCATCATATAGAGAAACCAGAAATAAACATGTTGAAACTGATGCAACCAAGTTCGCTTTTGGGTTGGGGCCATCCGTAAAAGGATCGCTACTTCAATATCTGGGTCTACCCCATCAATATTGGTATAAGTATGGTGAATCATATTATGCTTCATATTCCACATAAAGTGATTCGCACCTAACATACTAATAGAAGAAGCAGCTATGCGGTTCATCCATTTTTTTTCACTAAAACTACCATGACTCCCATCATGCATTACATTAAAACCAATGGCTGCAATAATTCCACCCAAAACAATACACTCTAGAATTGCTATAACATTTACTGGGGTAAAGAATAAAAGATGAATGTACAAAATTAGAAAAGAGGAAACCAGCAAAATGGCTTTGGTAAATAAGGCCTTATTTCCAGTAGCCTCTATACCTCGTTGATCAAAATATTCCTGCACCCGTTTTTTTAAGTCGGTATGCAATGATTTAGTAACTACTGGGAATTTGGGGAGGTGATAAAGAGACATGGCAAGCTAAATATGGGGTTAATATACAAAATTAATGCATAATAGCCTATCCCGGGTGTTAAATAATAGAGTTTACACTATAAAAGGCGTTTCAGGCTAAACAAATAGAGTAATTAGTTCATGTAATTGAGTACACATTTCCACAAAGGGGTATAAGTAATTACTATAAAGCGCGGAAAAAATGAAGAGAAAGATATACTTTTTCATTTCTTATACGTTTATATCCCTGAACTACTAGGCGCAACTATGCAGGTTACCAAAGAAATAGATGCTTTACTTTCACTGATAGACGACCCGGATGGGGACGTTTATCTTACGGTATCCGGCAAGTTGATTGATTATGGCCTACCAATCAAACCCAACTTAGAACATTTATGGGAAAACTCACCCGATGAGGAAGTACAAAGCAGAATCGAATCGATTATACATAAATTACATCTTTCTGATTTAGAAAAAGAGTTCGTTATTTGGAAGAATACTGCCGACCATGATTTATTAAAGGGTGCCTTATTGGTGGCTAAATTTGAATTTCCGGAAATGGTATTTCAACCCACCATAGACAGGATTGAAAAAATTAGAAAAAATATATGGTTGGAATTAAACAGCTATCTCACCCCACTAGAAAATGTGAACGTAATTAATAACATACTCTATGATTATTTTGGTTTAAAAGGTGTTGCTTCAACTTATGAAAACCTGGATGAATATTTTTTCAACAAAGTAATTGAGCAAAAAAAAGGAAATTCCGTAACTAATACAATTCTTTATCAAATCCTTTGTAATCAATTATCTATTCCATCATCCATAATCAGTTTTCCCAACCTCTTTCTGATAGCATTTTATGAGCCAACCGTTTCTAAAAATGAGTTTACCAAAGAGGATGTTCATTTTTATGTAGATGCTACTTCCGGTCATCCATTTTCGCAATACGATATTGATCGGTATATAAAAAGAATGAACATTGATCCAAACACCGACTATTGTAAACCACTCTGCAACAAAGAAGTAATTCAAACACTTATTCGGGAAACCGCAGGCTGTTATGAGCAAAAGGCCGAAACCCATTTCAAATGGGAAGAATTGATGAGAATCGCCGAAATGCTCTGATAAAAATCCCCCTCTACAAAAAGAATTTACCATGATCAGTTGGTCCGACTTCGAAAAAATTGATATCAGGGTAGGTACCATAGAATCAGCCCAACATTTTGAGAAAGCAAAAAAACCTGCCTATCAATTAAGGATCAACTTTGGCAGTATGGGAACCCTGCAATCTTCCGCACAAATCACCCGCCATTATACCCCAGCATCGCTTGTAGGAAAACAGGTAATTGCCGTAGTAAATTTTCCTCCCAAACAAATCGCGAATTTTATGAGTGAATGCCTGGTATTAGGCGTTTACGACGAGCAAGATGAAGTGGTGCTGCTGCACCCCGATCACCCCATTTCAAACGGTTTAAAAATCGGATGATGAACCAACTTTATTATACTTATTATGAGAGTCCTATCGGCCTGATCTGCATCGGCGGAACCGACCAGTATATTTCGGAAGTGATGTTTATAGATAATGCCGAGGAAATGATACATGGGGAGCCTGGAATTACAGAAGTAATTCATCAGTGCACGGAAGAATTGATAGCCTATTTTCATGGAAAAAGAAAAGATTTTCAAACACCTATTTATCAGGAGGGCACCGAATTTCAGCAGAAAACCTGGGATGAACTCCTTACCATACCCTACGGAAAACCCATTAGTTATTTGCAATTAGCCGAGCAAATAGGTGATCCAAAAGCTACCCGGGCAGTAGCAGCTGCCAATGGAAAAAATAAGCTGATGATTCTGAGACCTTGCCATCGGGTAATAGGCAGTGACCGATCGTTAACCGGCTATGCAGGCGGAACCTGGAGAAAAAAATGGCTATTGCAACATGAATTTAAAACGAATATGGGTATTCAAACCTTATTCTAAGTTACCCTTCTCGAAAACATTCTCAGTCCCCATTCGATGCTAACGCATATCATCAGCCGTAAAACCTAAGGGCAATAAAGTGGCCGCATCTTCTATAAGATAAACCTCACCGACTTGTCCGGATAATAAGAGTCGGATAGGATGTTTGTGATGATGTTGGTGCTCTACTATTGACTGCCGGCAAATGCCGCAGGGCGTTATAGGATGTTCACTTTTCCCTTTCAAATTATGGAAACTGATGGCCATGGTGGTTACTGCTACTCCTGGATATAGTGCAGCCACAGCAGACAACAAAACTCTTTCGGCACAAATACTTACCGGATAACTAGCATTTTCTTGATTGGTACCACTGAGTATTTGTCCATTTTGCAACCGCGCCACTGCCGACACTTGAAATTGCGAATAAGGGGCATACGCATCACTGGTTACTTTTCTGGCTTGCGCAAGCAATTCGGCATCGGGCTCGGATAATTGCTCGATACCCGAAAAAATCTGATATTGAAAAGGGATTACCTGCACCATAGGGTTCATATTCTTCTCAATCTACCTATTTAATGGCAGAAAATAAACGTTTCCAGCGCGGACCATTCTCGTAACTAAACCAAATGAGCGAGGCTCGACCTACAATATGCGTTTCGGGAACAAAACCCCAATAACGACTATCTTGACTACGATGTCGATTATCTCCCATCATCCAATAATAATTTAGCTGAACAGTATATTGGGTAGCTTCTTTGCCATTTAAAATATACTTACCATTTACTTCATCCATTGTATTGTGCTCATAGGTAATAATGAGTCTTCTATACAAATCAATATTCGAAGCGGAAAGTGTTATTACGTCTCCTTTTTTTGGAATTCGAATCGGCCCGAAATTATCAACCGTCCAGGGATACAGGGCTTCATTATTAGGGAATGTTTGTCCTATCATGTTATCGGAATATAGAGTTACCGATTTTACATTCGGAAGCGTTTTAACCTTGGCTGCTTCCACGGGCGTCATATTGATAACTACCACATCCGATTTACCCTGCGAAAGTCGTAATTGATCTGTTGGTAATTCGGTATCAATTCCCAATTCAGTTTGATAAAACTCAGTGCTTATGGGCGTTCCATCGGTTTGCACGATGTATTCCGTTTGGGAAGTTGCAGATTGAAAGGCTGGTTGTCCATTCACATATAACACGCCTTCCTTCACTTGCAAGCTATCCCCCGCAATACCCACACAGCGTTTAATGTAATTGTCGGTTTTATCCATTGGGTGAACCAAAACGGGATATTGTGCATTCAATGCTTCTCGATTGCCTCTGAACTCGTTCCGCAACACATCATAATAGGGAATCAAACTTCCATGATCCTCATCATTGATGATGGTATCACCTGCCGGGAAATTAAATACAACTACATCATTTCTGTTAACTGCAGAAAAAGCGGGAAATCTTTTATAGGGAACCTGTACTTCTTTAATATAAGAGGGTACCGTTTTAGTAAACGGCATAAAATTGTGTACGAATGGAAAAGATAAAGGCGTTTGAGGTATTCTTGCTCCGTACGACATCTTGTTTACAAAAAGAAAATCATTCACCAACAAGGTTTTTTCCATACTACCTGTTGGAATCACATAGGCCTCAAATATAAATCCCCGAATAAGGGTAGCAGCCACTATAGCAAATACGCCGGCATCAATCCATTCGCGGGAAGCAGGTTTGTGGTAATGGGCCAATGCTTCGGATCCATACCATTTTACATTTGGAGAAAATCCTAAATAAGGAAAATAAATAAAGGGTAAAAAAACGGTAGCAGCATGATCTGCCAGTGATACCTTTTTAAAATGCATTACAAAAATGATGGTAATCCAAATGGTTATAAACTGACCGGCGATGGGTATCAACTGCAGCCAAAACCAATAACGGGCTATTTGGGTTGCCTGAACCATACACCAGGTATTGTAAAATGGAATCAATGCCTTCCAGGGTGCAATACCTGCTTTTTTAAACATGCCATACATACCTGCATGCCATCCTATAACACCTACTAGTAAAATAATATAGCCCATTGGTTTAGTTTGTCTATTACAAAAATATCTTTTCAGCGGCATATTGATTGGTTTTTTTAAACCAACCCAGTATGCTTTACACTACAAAATTGCTTACATCCTGCCGGGTAATGGTATTTCCCGATAAAATTACCAGTCTTTCCACCACATTTCTCAGTTCGCGAATATTGCCGGTCCATTGATGTTTCATTAATGCCTCAATTGCCAGGGGTTCAATATTTTTTACGGGTTGCCGATAATCAGTGGCAATTTCCTGTAAAAAATGCGATACCAACAGGGGAATATCATCTGCCCTTTCGTTTAATGCGGGCACTTCTATCAATATTACACTGAGGCGATGATAAAGATCGAGGCGAAAGTTTTTCTGGCTCACTTCTTCAAGTAAATTTTTATTGGTAGCTGCAATCACCCGAACATCCACTGATAATTCTTTCTCCCCTCCTACCCTGGTGATTTTTCCCTCTTGCAGGGCCCTTAATACCTTAGCCTGGGCGCTTAAAGTCATATCACCAATTTCATCTAAAAACAAGGTACCGCCGTTTGCCTGTTCAAATTTGCCAATGCGTTGCTTAATTGCTGATGTAAATGAGCCCTTTTCATGCCCAAACAACTCGCTTTCAATTAATTCGGCTGGAATAGCGGCACAGTTTACTTCTATCAGGGGCTGATTTGCGCGATTACTTTTTTCATGCAACCAGCGAGCAACTAATTCTTTTCCGGTTCCATTCTCACCGGTTACCAATACCCGGGCATCGGTAGGAGCCACCTTCTCGATGGTAGATATGATTTTAGCAATGCCGGTACTGTTTCCAATGATATCCTGTACTCTTTGTACTTTCTTTTTCAATACCCGGGTTTCTTTTACCAGGGTATTTTTATCCAGGGCATTCCGAATGGTAATCAGTAAACGGTTCAGGTCGGGCGGCTTGGCAATAAAATCGAATGCCCCCTTTTTAACGGCATCTACGGCTGTTTCAATGGTTCCATGGCCGCTGATCATAATTACCGGCACATCGGGCTGTAATTGCATAATTTGCTGCAACACTTCTAACCCATCCATTTTTGGCATCTTGATATCACACAATACCAAATCGAAGGGTTGGGTTGCCAGCTTTTGCAAACCCTGTTCACCATCTGCCGCCTCTTCTATCCGATAACCTTCATGCTGAAGGATATCCTTCAGTACGTTGCGGATAGATTTTTCGTCGTCAATCAGAAGAATGGCTGCCATGGAAACTATGTTTAGCACGAATATAAATAAGTTGTTCCTAAGCCCCGAATATTAGACAGGCATCCGTTAAAGAAATCATAATTAAGCCTTATCTGCTGGATAGGCGTATTCCGGAAAAGGCATTTATTCCCGGAGCGGCATTGTAATAGCGCCTACCGGCAGCATTGATATCATTTCCCAAACTATACGACTGATTCAGGATATTATCTACGCCTGCAAAAAGCTGCCACCGCAGTTTTTTATGGTTGAAGCGAATGCCTGCTTCTGCCTGAAAAAGTTGATAGGGACTTGCATATTCATCCGAAAGATCGTTCAAGGGTAAGGCAGCATTGGCGGTAAGTTGAGCCGTTGCATACCAACCCTTTTGATGGGTAAACTGAGCCGCTGAAAAAAGAATGGTTCTGGGAACGCCAGTAAGCGGTTGACCCGAATAATCTATTGTACCCTGCTTGTATTGAACAAAATAGTAAGGCTGATAGCAGAAGCTGGATTGCCAGTTCAGGCTCCATTTACGAGAGGTATTGGCAGGAATCAGGTTCCACTGAAAGCCAGTTTCAATTCCCTGTTGCAGGGTTGATCCGGCATTTATAAAGTATTCGGCACCGGCAGTATTGTTTCTGCGAACGATGGTTTGCTGCAGGCTAAAACGATACAGGCTTATTTCCCAGCTCCATCTTCGATTAGCCGCTGCTAATCGCCATCCGGCTTCGATATTCCAGCCAGATTCTGGTGCCAGGTCTCCATAATAATTTCCATCCGAGGGTCTGATTTCTGCCACGGTAGGTGGCGAAAAACCTCGGGAAGCGAGCAGGTAAATATTTCCCTTAGCCAACTTTCGAGTTATGCTGATTCGGGGTGCGGGCAATGAGGGCAAAACCCGGGTTGTTAGCGAGCTACCCGGAGTTGATACCCGTTGAAAAGTAAAAGGCTGCTGATTGCTGCTAATACCGGCATCCAATACCCATCTACCCAAACGGTAGGTAATTTGGGTATACACATACCATTGCCTGGATTGCAGCTGATCGGTAAATTGCAGGGTATCGATTTTACCATTTCGGTTTCCATAATTATCTATGTGCGACCGCAGTTGCATCCATTCCATTCCCGTTACCCAATCTAGGGATTGATTGTTTCTTTTAACACTATACCGAATATGCGTACCTGCTCCCCAATTGCTTTCGCGGCGTTTTTCGTAATTGGTAATGAATGGATTTTCGAATCGAGTTTCACTGTTCAATACAAATGAATGCAGCTGCCAGTGGCTATTCATATTCCATTGATGAGCAAGAGATACCCATAGGGTTTGATTTTTTACCGAACTATTTTGCTGCACTGCACCCGGCAAGCTTGAAGTTGCGGGCCTGGCTGCAACTGGGTTTTGTTGAAACTGCGAAAGGGTTAGTCCACCGGGTGTTTGATAAAACAAATTGGCATACAATGCCTGTATTGATATTTGCTGCTTGCCCATAAATTGGGTATAGCGGGCAGTGATTGCATCTCTTCGTAGGGCACTTTGCTGGCGATATCCATTCGATTGTTGGTGATCTTGATATAATTCTAGTCGAACATTTTTGCTGCTATGCAGCCATTCAGCCGATTGTTTAAACGTACCGAAGCTACCTCCGGTTACAGCAGTTGCCCATCGATTATGGGAACTATCCGGCCCTTGAGTTTTAGCCGATTGGAGTAAAACTACGCCGCCGGTACTTGCTCCATATACACTGGCAGCAGGACCTTTAATAATTTCTATTTGCTGCAGCATACCAACCGGCAAAATATTCAGGTAGGTATTTCCGCCGGCATCGGTTAGCGGAATTTGGTTCAGGTATATTTTTACATTTCTAACCCCAAAAGGGCTGCGCAGTAAACTGCCTCTGATGGTTAATCGGTAACTGCCTGGCGATCGTTCTTCCATTTTAACGCCCGCAACCTGATTAAAAACAGGCACTAGCGACAACATACCCATACCCTTTAAAGCTTTTCCCGATAGGATAGCTACCGATGCTGGTAATTGATTTTGGATTGAATTGTTGCGAAAGGCGGTTATGGTAATACTATCCAATGGCTTACCACCTCCAAATAAAGCCGTATCCTGCGCGGTAAGTTGAGCCTTTGCGGAAGTTGCAAGCAATCCACATATAAGGGTGCTGCCAAGTAGGATACCCTTATAGGGGATTTGAATCATCCATTTCACGTGTGTAAACTTACTCAATGCATTTTACAAAAAACCCGGAGTGGTTCTCCGGGTTATAAAATTTTAATCAATTAGGATACTTATTTTTTCATATACATCACTTCCTTAACCAGTTTAACCGTGCGGCTCACATCCGGAATGGCGAGTGCTGCCAAATTGGGGGCATAGTGCATTGGGGCATCTGCACTGGTAATTCTGCGTATAGGTGCATCTAGGTAGTCGAATCCTTCTTTCTGAATGCGATAAGATATTTCAGAAGAAACAGAAGCGAAAGGCCATTGTTCTTCTACAATTACTAACCGGTTAGTTTTCTTTACACTTTCTAAGATGGTCATCCAATCGAGTGGACGGATTGTTCTAAGGTCGATTACTTCTGCACTAATACCCTCTTTTGCCAATTCATCAGCAGCCCCCAAAGCAACTTTCATCATCTTATTGTAAGATACAATGGTTACATCTCTTCCTGCACGCTTTATATCTGCCTTACCTAGTGGGATATAGTATTCTTCCTCGGGAACTTCTGATTTATCACCATACATTACTTCACTCTCCATAAATATTACAGGATCTTCCTCGTAGCGGATTGCCTGTTTCAGTAATCCTTTTGCATCGTAACCGTTAGAAGGGGCAACTACTTTAATACCCGGAATGTTTGCATAATAACTATCAAAAGCAGTGGAGTGCTGGGCACCTAGTTGTCCGGCACTGCCATTAGCACCTCTGAAAACGATGGGGCAACCGATTTGGCCGCCGCTCATGGCCAACATTTTGGAGGCGGTGTTTAGAATCTGATCCATAGCCAGTACGGCAAAGTTCCAGGTCATGAATTCAACTACGGGGCGTAATCCACTTTGTGCCGCACCTACAGCAACTGCGGTAAATCCTAACTCGGCAATGGGTGTATCAATTACCCTCTTACTTCCAAATTCGGCCAACATGCCCTGACTAACCTTATAAGCACCATTGTATTCGGCTACTTCCTCTCCCATTAAGAAAACACGTTCGTCTCTTCTCATTTCTTCATTCATAGCTTCCCGAAGGGCTTCCCGAAATGCAATTGATCGCATGAGTAACTGGTATTATTGAGTTGCAAAAATATAAGATTATCAAGTATAATCCCAAAACTAGCAAGGTATTTCAACAACAAACCCCCTTTCCGGTAAGAAAGGGGGTTTGCAAAGCTATATTAGATTGATTCGATTAGAATACGTTCCAAGCAAAGCTCATGTAATACAATCCACCAATTTGGGGATTTGCAAAAGCAGTTCTGTAGTAACGGTTGAAAATGTTAGTACCACCGAGTTTAATTTGCGACTTGCTTGCGAGCAGTCTGTAACTCAAAGCAGCGTCAAAAGTACCGTAAGAAGGCATTTCGCCTACAGCAAATGTTCCTTCGTAGGTAAAGCTATCAACCCAACGATACATTACATTATAACCCCAACGATTCTGCTTACCAAAGCCATTATTGTTCAGGGATATGTTGGTACGATATAAAGGAGTGTTGAAGTAAGAAACAAAGCCAATGGGTAAGGCACCAATTTTATCAGAATACAGGTTAGCAGTTAAAGTAAGGTTTCTGCGCAGCAGATAGTCCAATGAAATTCCCCAACCGGATGTTTTTACATCGCCGGGTGTATTGGTAGAAATGCTATAGCCAATCCGCTTATTAGGATCTAACAGATCAAATGCAGAAGCGGGAGAGGTAGGAGCATTTCTTGCCTGTAAAACCGTAACACCACTGATAAAATCTTTGTAAGTGGCCCAGTAGTAATACGCATCAATTAACAGGCGATTTGCAATTAAACCCTTGTAGCCAACTTCATATGACTTCATAGATTCAGGTTTGAAGGCTGGGAATACTTGTTGCTGCAACAAACCAGGATTAGGAGCTCCGGCTTGTGCGCTTGCACCGAATGCCTGCACACTGGCAACTGTGTAAGCAGGGTTACCACTAAAGTTATAGAAATCTCTCAACTGAGGCAATCCACCCATCAGGCGAGTACCACCTCCGATTGTAAGGTTAATCCACTGATTTTGAGTTGTGGGAAAGCGATAAGCTTGCTGATAAGAGAACCGAAGATTATGATCTTTAGCCAACTTCATTACCGCAGAAACACGGGGTGTGAAACGACCTTCGAAATTGCTGTTTTTATCATATCTGCCAGAAGCAGTTACTTTCAGGAAGTCGCCGAAAAACTTTTGAGATAACTGAGCATACATACCCAATTCGTTGATTTTGATGTTGCCAGCAGTATCAGCAAATAAAGTACCCTGAGAATTTAACACATATTGTTTAGCGTTAAAGCCTATTAAGAAGTCAGTTCCCGTTTTTGTAAGTCCTAAATCGTTTGAAAGATTATACTGTCCTTCAAAAACACGCAGTCTAGAGCGATCTAGAAACAATCCTCCTCCTTTAGAAATTGGGGTACTTGCCACTTGCTGGAATAAAGGATTACTTCCAATAAATCCTGTAGGGCGACCCTGATCGGCAAATCCACGAGCTCTGTTATGGGCATCTTGGTTAAGCACACCGAAAGAGCGTGTTCCTGCATAGGAAGCAGCATACTGCTGATACCAGGTAGCGCTAGGCTTCCAGGCTTCGTTGAATAAACGAGTGGTGATGGTTGCATTGAAGGCATCACCTGAATTTTCACGTGTGAAATAATAACGTAAAAACCAGTTCTTATTTTTAATTTCTGCCTTGTATTGACCCATAACCAAGTTTATCAGAGAATAGCGGTCGCTTCCTGTGTAAACCGTGTTACCGGTTCCCCAATAAGCCTGAAGTGAGGCTTCTGTATTGGCAGATAGTTTATAATAAAGTCCACCCGTAAATTTCACGTTTAATGTGGTTGGATTAACTACTTGATTTTCGTTATATCCGGTTCTGCTAACATTTACACCATCAAAATATTTTCTGATATCCCCATAAACGAAGGGGGTAGTACCAGTTGCTACTACTGATCCGAATCCATTGGCATTCAGCCAAAAATTGTAATCATTGATGGTAGCATTGGGAGATGCGGTTAAGAAGGCATTAGATGCACCGTACAGCGCATTAAAAGTAGCCGCACCACCGGGTAATCCAGCTCTCAAAGCATTAAAAACACCGTCTCTAACAGCAGTTAAAGAAGAAGTAGTTTCGTCACCATACAGGTTCACGCCATCGTAATTGGGATCGGTAAGCCGGTTTCCAGATATAACTCGACCGTTGGGATAAGAAGCAGATGGTGAACGATTATAATTATTAGCTTGGTTAGCCAACCAATCCTGTGCCTGAATGAATTGTCCGCCGAACTTGAAGGCAAACTTTTCTGATATCTTTTTAGCCCAACGGAAGCTCCAATCGAAATAAGGAGAGCGTGGACGCTGATATCCATCAACATGGTTTACTCCCTGCTTAACTTGGAAGCTGAAACCCTGATATTTAAATGGATTTTTACTATTAATCAATACAGTACCATTCATACCACCGGAACCATATAAAGCAGAAGATGCACCTTGCAGTAATTCCATGCTTTCTACATCCAATTCAGTTAAACCAATGATACTACCCACTGAGAAGTTCAGACCGGGAGCTTGGTTATCCATTCCATCGATTAATTGATTCAAACGGATATTACCGCTGCTGTTAAAACCACGAGTTCCTATACTGCGGAAAGTTAAACTAGCCGATACAACGTCTACCCCTTTCAGGTTGGTTAACATGTCGTAGTAGCTAGCAGCCGAAGTATTTCTGATAGCGGCAGTTCCGATTCTTTCAATAGAAACCGGAGATTCCAAGATTCTTTCTGGAACTCGGGAAGCGGCTACAACCACCTCTTCACCCAAAGTGTAGGAAGCGGCTAATTCTACTTCCAAAGCTTTACTGGCACTATTCACCACTACTTCTTTAGAAGTAAAACCAATAGAGGAGAAAACAAGGGTTACCGGGAACTTCTGAACGGTAGTAAACTTGAAATTTCCTTTATCGTCGGTGTAAGTTCCAGCATTTCCACCTTTAACAGTAACTGAAATGGCAGAAAGACTTTCTTTGGACTTACTATTTTTTACAGTTCCCGAGAGAACAGAAGATTGTGCCCAGGCAGATCCGGTGAGGAAACTACCCAAAACAAACAAGAAAATAAACTTAAAAGCAGGTTTCATAAGGGGCTAGGTTTAAGAATTATTCTAAAAGTAATACATGTTAGATTCGTGCAAAAATTTAATTTTTCCACAACAATTAATAATATGTTAAGAAAAACAAAGATAGGGAGGAAATAAATACGAAACTTGCCGGTTACATTTGTTCTATGAAATTCCAGCCATTTCCTCAACAAACCGGTTTTTACAGCGGGAAAGTAAGAGATGTTTACTACATAGGCTCAGAATGGCTGGTAATGGTGGCCAGTGATCGCATTTCGGCATTTGATGTTATTTTACCCAGATTAATCCCTTTTAAAGGTCAGGTTTTGAACCAAATTGCCGCATTTATGCTGGAATCAACCCGGGATATTTGTCCAAACTGGCTGGTTTCCACCCCTGCTCCCCAGGTTTCCATAGGAAAAAAATGTACTCCCTTTAAGATAGAAATGGTAGTGCGGGGAAATTTAGTGGGGCATGCCTATAGAACCTACCAGTCGGGCATCAGAACTCTTTGCGGGGCAATTTTGCCTGAGGGAATGCGTGAAAACGATTTCTTCCCCGAACCCATCATTACCCCCTCCACCAAGGCAGAACAGGGGCATGATGAAGATATTAGCCCAGTAGAAATTATCCAAAAAGGACTGGCAACCGAAGCCGAATGGCAGGTTTTACAGCAATATACCCTAGCATTATTTGCCCGGGGGAAGGAAATAGCAGAAAAAAGGGGGCTTATTCTGGCCGACACCAAATATGAATTTGGCAAAATAGGGGATACGATTTATTTAATGGATGAAGTGCATACCCCCGATTCATCCCGCTATTTTATCCGCGACGGTTTTTTTGAAAAACAGGCTGCCGGAGAAAAACAGCAGCAACTCAGCAAAGAATTTGTACGGGAATGGTTAATGGCTAACCAATTTATGGGAAAAGAGGGGCAACAGGTGCCGGAGATGAGTGATGAATGGATTGATACCATCAGCAAGCGATACATTCAACTTTACGAAAAGGTTACCGGCACTGCTTTTGTACCTAAAAATTTATCACACGAAGATTTGCAACAGGTAATTTTATCAGCTTTAGCACAATTACCCACCCAATAATTAATCTTTATTCATTTATTGATTTAGTGGATGTAAGCAACGAACCTGCAATTGTTGTATGCTAACTATTTTACAATCCTATTCTATCGGAAAGCTTTGGGCGAATACGCACTTTGCTTTTATTGAAAATATTTCTTCCCATATCCACTCCTGTGCGCAGTTCTTTTTGGCGTTCTAGGGGCAGATGAATAGTATCTTTACATCCATCACTGCAACAACCCTGGTAAGTTTGGGCACATTGGCTGCATTGGATAAACAGGAGGTGACAACCCTCATTAAGGCAATTTACATGGGTGTCGCAGGGTTTACCACATTGGTGACAAAGGGCCAATACGTCGTCGGTTATTCTTTCGCCGAGTCGATTATCAAACACAAAGTTTTTACCATGAAATTTTAATTCGAGGCCCTGAGCCTTGGCATCCTGGGCATATTTTATGATGCCCCCCTCTAAGTGGAATACATTGGTAAAACCATTATGCAATAAATAGGCGCTGGCTTTTTCGCAACGAATGCCCCCGGTGCAATACATAATGATAGGCTTATCTTCTTTCCCTTTCAGCATTTCCTTGGCCATGGGCAATTGCTCCCGAAAAGTATCGGAAGGAATTTCTATTGCCCGCTCAAAATGACCTACTTCAAACTCATAGTGATTGCGCATATCAACAATTACGGTTTCTGGATCACTGATTAATTGGTTTAGGGAAGCGGCATCCACATAACTTCCTTTCTTTTCCATAGAAAAATCCGGATCAGTAATTCCATCTGCTACAATCTTATCCCTCACTTTTATTTTTAATACCCAAAAACTTTTTCCATCATCATCAACTGCTTGGTTTAATCGTAAGCCTTCCCAACCCGGAAATGAATAAAGATAGTTGCGGAAATTTTCTAGGTTATGCTCTGGAACACTGATTTGTGCGTTGATTCCTTCTTTCGCAACGTAAATACGACCGAATACCTGCCATTGGCTGAGGTGTTTATATAACTCATCGCGAAATTCTGCGGGATTGAGAATAGGGGTATAGCTGTAAAAGCTGATGGTAATTCTGGTGAAAGTTTCCTGCATCAAAAGCGCTTTGAGCTCGGCATTGGAAACCCGGTTGTGAAGTAAACCCATACATAAACATTTTCGACATCCCCCTAACCTGTGAGTTTGGGCAATGTTCTTTTACATAAAGAGCTGCTTGCAGGGCAGCCAAAATGGATACAAAGATACGATTTTCCTTACAAATGGGGTATTTACAAAGAACGGGGGGAACTAGAATAAGGGAGTTGAAATTCGAATGCCCGAAGTATTACCTATACCACCTTGCTGAAAACTTTGTACATAAGTGAATCGCAAGGTTTTTAGTATATTATCCAAACCTAAATAAGCTTCCGCATAATTAGTTTGGCCCTGAATATGCAATCCGTTGAATCCAGTAACTAAAAACCAGTTTAACTTTTTGAATCCCGGAATTTTATTGGTGATTAATCCATTTAACTGATATTCTACATGTGCCTCCACACTCAGCTTAGACTGATTGCTGAATTGGTAATAAGGCGCCAATTGAAAAGTAGAATTAAAAGACCCTGCAAAGATGGTTTGGTTACCCTCTATGTGTATTCTATCTGGTAAATAGGTAGTTGGTTTTCCAAAAAATCCGGCCGCAACTATATTATACGTTAAGGTACCGCCTATTTTTAAATTCAATTCTTCCGCAATACCCAGTTGCCATTTGGTAAAGGATATATCACTACCCAGTAATCCCTGTATACCCTGCGCTACTGATGCAGTGAAAGTGGGTGCTTTTGAGTCAATCATAAATCGGGCATCGGGCAATTCTATATACTGACCTCCCGGCCGCCAAACAAGTGAAGCACGCAATGTGGCAGCCTGATGAGCGGGCATGGGATCTCCGGATGAGGCAAGGGGGTCGTTGGGTGTGAACTCCCTGTTTTTAGGATTGCGCCAGCTTGCAGGGTTGGCAAGATTTTGTAAGGGGGTTCTATCTTGAAAACGAAATGAACCAGAAAGGTTGAGCCCCTCTTTCAACCGAATTCCCGAACTCACCGTAAAGTAGCCTGCCTCATATATTTTCATATAGTTGCCGCCATTTAA
This sequence comes from Sediminibacterium sp., assembly GCA_044337245.1. Taxonomy (GTDB): domain Bacteria; phylum Bacteroidota; class Bacteroidia; order Chitinophagales; family Chitinophagaceae; genus Sediminibacterium. Next base: position 19,134 of record JBIINW010000007.1, read on the forward strand.
CAGTGTTGCAAAACTATTCACTCTCTCTCCAATGGGATTTTCGGGGTTAAATTGATAAACCCCTCTACCCCCCGAAAAACTTATATTTCTTCGTTCCTTTCCTCCCCAGCTATAGGTAGCGGAAACCCCCAGATTGGCATGTTGATTATCGAATCCATAGCGAATATTGGGGGTAATAGATAATCGGTTCTTGTTTTCCCAGGCTTTTGAATAGGAAGGTGAATATTTAAAAACCACCCCCTCTACCGTATTATAATCGAATGATGTAAACAACGGATCGATACTCAATGACTCTTTGGTTTTTTGACGACTGAAAGTTTTTCCAGAAAGTAATAGGTTTCCAAGCGTAAACCGATTGCGTTTTTTATCGATTGAGTCTAGGTAAGCCGGCTGTTTCTTTACCTGTTCCAGACTATCCTTTTTAGAATAGTCTTTCACCTCTTCCACCATTAATGGAACCGGGCGAATACTATCCCAGTAGGCTGCCGACTTTTTGTTTGAGCTATCGTAAAATTTAATTACGGTATTATTGAAAAACTTTTTTTCGAATCGGGGCGCAAGATTAAACTGATCGTACACTTCTAAAAAGTTTCCAAAAAAATCAAAGCCCAATACTTTCCCCGAGGGATAAAGCACCTGATTCTTGATTACCCAAGTAGATCGAGCCGGCACAAACTGTTGTGTAATGCGCAGGGTATCCAGCAATTGCATCTGCTGCTTTTTTAATAAAAACAAATCGGCACTGTGAATATACCAGTCGCCTTCTGTAATAGTTATATAGCCAGTAAATAATGGCTCGTAAGCTCTTTTGGGCGTTACTTTGATGCGGTTGATTTCAATTCCATTTTCAAAAAATGTTCCTTCAAACCGATACCGATAGTAAGAAAGTGCGCTTACAGATAAAGGAGAAATGAATCCACGGGGATTTAGTCCCTCTCCTATTTGAATATTATTGTTGTAAAAACTGATTTTTTGAGGAGTATTAAATCCAAACCCGCTGCTGCTTCCACTTACCTTGGTTGAAATAACTTCCACTTTCGATTTACCATTACTATCTACTGACAAACGGGTAACCGATTCAGACAAATAAATCATTTTTCGTTGGGATGAGTCACCATCTTCAAAATCTACTTTTTGACCAAATAACCTTTTGGGATATTTCCGAAGTTGCAATTGACCTTTCACATACACTTCGCATTGATAGGAATTCAATTCCTGCAGGTGTTGCTTTCGGCTGGCTATTGCTTTTCGGATGATGGCATAGGCGGGATCTTCCCCCTTGCTAGTTACTTCTACCTGTGCTAACCGATATTGAAGTGGATTTAAAACAAAATCAATCACTTTGTTATCCTTGCTATGGGTTATTTTTTTTTCCACTGAAGTATACCCAATGTACTGGCCTACCAGGGTATATTCTCCAGGATCTAAATTAATTTGATAAAACCCCCGGGCATTGGCAGATACGCCTTTGGTAGATCCCTTTACCAGCACAGAGGAGAATGGCAATACATTTCCGGAGGAATCTCTTACATATCCACTTACCATTTGGGCATCCAACTGTAAACTGCTTAAAAACAGAAGAAATCCGGATAGCAACAGACGGGAGGAATACATATAAGCAAAACTACCTCTGCGATTGTTCTAGCTTGAAAAAGATTGGATAAAATAGTGTTAATATTCCCAACCGGCTACTCCAGATTTATGCTCAGGATTGCTTTGGCAGATTTACTCAGCTGATATCCAAAGCTGGCAGCAAAACCGCTTACGAGACCGCCTACCAAACCGGTAACAAAAATCAGCAACATGGAGGAACCGCGCAATGGGAACAAAGTGGCAACCCTTTGAGAGAGTATATGTTGATTGGCAGTATCTTTTATCCATGCGAGTATAAACCAAAGTAAAAACATACCTAAAAAGCCGGCCATAAAGGAAGAAAAAGGAGATTGCCTTACCGCCAAAGCCACTAGCATAGAAGTGATAGCAAATGACCACCAAGGCAAATGCGTATAAACGCCCATCACATATCCCAAATAGGCCGTTAATAAAACTGAAACCAGAAATTTCATAACTTAAATTAATTGTTAGCAAATGTTATGTGCCACTTAACCTGATCGTTTGAAGCAGCGGATTCTTTTTTCAAAAACAAGGCTTTATAATAAGTGCCTTCTGCCCAGCTATTTACAAAAGTATCGTAATATATACTACCGGGATTGCCGCTTTGTCCACCTGGATAAATACAATATGCTTCAGTTTCTGCACTCAGGTGAACTACCATTCTCCAGCCGGGACCGTGATTTGATTTGGTGGCATTGATCATATCTTCCCCACCGCCAATAGGCAGATGTAGTCTATTTAAAGCAGGTATTTTTAACAGATGTTGTATGTAAGTATCTTTATTTTTCGCCCATTCTAGTTTACCCGATTGCTCTAGTAATTCCAGTGCTTTGCAGGCTTTCCGGAGTGCAGTCATCACGTTATCCAGAATAGTTTCTGTTTTCCCTTTGGTTGTGATATCATCTGCCAGCAGGTCGGAAGTTCCTTTCAACATTCTTTCTAGGAGTGAATAGGAATCCGGCTCGGGTAATTTCAATTTACTTCCGGCTATTTCATCTCCCCAAACCGCTGATTCTAAACTATCCCAGATGCATCGGAAAACGGTAGCACCTTTTTCCTGGGGATCCCCTTTCAGATTCCAGGTTTCTAGCAGGGAAAGGTACTTTTTTTCATTGGGGGTTAACCCATTTTTATCGATGTATTTGAGTAAAATCGGTCGGGCCATTTCAGCAAACACATTGTAATTATTGGTTTGCATCTTCATCATATCGTCTGGCGTAACATCGCTCATGGCCGTCAACTTCCTATTGATAACGATGCCGCGATATAAAGGAAAATGATGTGCAGAACCTAAATAATACGGATAGGTAGAATCCGTAGGCTTTTGGTTTGCACTACTTACAAACCCTCTTGTGGGGTTTTTAATCATTGGATTTTCTTCCATTGGTATCATTCCCTGCCATTGATAAACCGAATCGGTACCAGGCATGATAAAGTCGCCCTGATTTTTCCATTTGGCAACAAACGACCCCTGCTGTTTTATTGCGATATCGCCTGATTTGGATGCAAAAACAAAATTCTGACCGGGGCAAGTCCAGTTTCGAATCGCAGTTGAGTAATCATCATAATTTTTTGCACGATTCAATAAATAAAATGCCTTGATACCAGAATTAGCTGTATTGGCCGTCCACTTAACTGCCAAGGTAAGCCCGCGTGCATCTGGGTTGTTGAATTCATTATCGTAGAGTACCGGTCCGTATTGGGTAATCGGCACCACTTCACTGAGGTTTGCACCATCTCTTACCTGAATAACTTCCTGCCTTTGTTCGGAAAGAATCCAGTTACCATTCATCAGGTATTCTTTTTTCAGTTCATCTTTAAAACGAACATTGTACAAGTCCATCACGTCTCTTCCGGCATTGGTTACTCCCCAGGCGATGCTGTCGTTAAAGCCAATCACAACGGCCGGTGCGCCGGGAAAACTAGCTCCGTAGGTATTGTGAGAAGGGGTAGCAATTTGCATTTCAAACCACAAACTAGGCAGGTTGAGACCCAGATGGGGGTCGTTACAAAGAATAGGAGATTTGCTTTTGGTTTTACTCCCCGAAACTGCCCAGTTATTGCTGCCGTTACCTGCATCAGGAGTTGGAACAGCAAAGGGTTGAAAGGCTGATGCTTTTTGAACACTCGTATCATTTCTGCCAAAATATCTCTGGGCTGCATCGGCAGGGGTTAGTGGTTTGAATCCAGCTTTTGCATATCCAGTTCCTTTAGGAATAATCGGGTCTAGGGAATCTTGAACAGTAGGATAAAGTTGTTTGAAGTTATCCCAGCCAAAATAATTCTTGGCATTGGTCATTTGTAAGTCGGTATTTACATCTCGTCCACTTAAATCGAACGACATAAACATTAAAAACAAATAGGTTTTCAGGGGCGTCCAGTTTTCAGGCTCATAGTCCAGCAACTTGTATTCGAAGGGAATATTTTCTGGTTGTAAACTTCTTATGTAGGCATTCACACCAGCAGCATAGGCATTCACCGAATTTTTCATCGCCGAATCCATATCGGTAGCGGCCATCGCTTGTTCGGCTCCGTAAACCATTCCCAATCTGCGGAAAAAACGATCGGTGTTCAATCCGTCTTTACCTATCACTTCACTGAGTCTTCCGGCTGCCACATGGGTTTGAAATTCCATTTGCCAAAGTCGAAATTTTGCATGCAAAAATCCCTGCACAAAATAGGCATCAAAATCATTTTCGGCGAAAACATGGGGTACCAGGCGACCATCCACATATACATCTACTTTTCCCTTTAATTCAGGCGATTTAATCTGCCCGTTAAAGTCAGCACTGGCAGACTCAGCATTTTGCCAAAAACCCTGCTGTGGAGATAAAAAATAACCCAAGCGGGGGGTTTTAGAAGTGCCGGACGTCCAACGGGTATTCAGCGCCCAGATTAAAGCGATCGTACAAAATAAAGAAAGCGATAAGTAAACAAAACGCATGATATTGGGTAATTGAGCTATGAAAATACAATTTTTTGTGTAAGCAAACGATTTTCATGCTGATTGCCTATCCTTTCTAAACGCCGCCATTTCGGGTCAATTTTGTAATTTTGCTACTTATTACTCCATGAAACAATTCAAAGTTCCCCCAACTTATCGCAGTCCGCTCATTTCTGCCATTAAACAACGGAGAAAGGAAGTGGATAAATTAAAAAAGGATTTTACTCCTACGAGGCTGGATTTGGGGCCCCTTCAGATTTTGCTCGCCCGGCATTTTGGGTTTTGCTATGGGGTAGAAAATGCCATTGAAATTGCCTTTGAAACCATCCGTAAACATCCCCACAAGCGCCTATATTTACTCAGTGAAATGATTCATAATCCTCAGGTGAATGCAGATTTAACTGCCCTGGGAGTTCAATTTCTGCAAGATACCCGGGGGAATCAATTAATAGATTTCGATACCCTTACACCCGACGATATTGTGATGATTCCGGCCTTTGGCACTACGCTGGCCATAGAAGCCCAGTTAGCCGCAAACGGAATTCCAACTGCTGAGTATAATACTACTTGTCCATTTGTAGAAAAGGTTTGGAACCGCGGCGAGCAAATTGCGTCTAAGGGTTATACAATAGTTGTGCACGGAAAACCCACCCATGAAGAAACCCGTGCGACCTTTTCCAGAGCTGCGGCCATCACTCCAACAGTGGTGGTAAATGATATCCGGGAAGCACAAATATTGGGCGAGTTTATTACAGGAAAGCGCCCTGCATCAGATTTTGAAAAAGAGTTTGCCGGACATTTTTCAGCAGGGTTTGATGCAAAAAAAGATTTGGCTAAAATTGGGGTGATCAATCAAACCACGCAACTTTCGAGTGATACACAGGCCATCGCCGATTACCTAAAGCAAATCATCATACAGCACTATCAACTGGCCCCCCATCAGGTGGCAGATCATTTTGCCGATACCCGTGATACCCTCTGTTATGCAACAAACGACAATCAAACTGCCGTTCAACATATGCTGCTCACCCCAGCCGATTTGGCCATTGTAATTGGGGGGTATAACAGCAGTAATAGCTCTCACTTGGTAGAACTATGTGAACACAAATTACCTACCTGGTTTATTGATTCAGCAGACCGATTACTATCCAACCACCAAATTGAACATCGCCGGTGGGATACCAAAGAGCTGATGATACGGGAAGGATATCTACCCGCTAACAATCCAACCTCCATTTTAATCACCAGTGGTGCCAGCTGCCCCGACGCCGTGGTAGAAAGTGTTATCCGAAAACTGGCAGGATTTTATCAGGTTGAACCTGCTCTTGAGCAAGTTATTCAAGCTTGGTGTTCATAGGAGCTTGGCTATTTTTTCACTTTTGTAAGGAATTTGCTATATTGAAAGAAAAAGAACATGCGCCTGTTATTGTTTCTGCTTGCTTTCTGTTTAGGCAATGGCCCAGTGTTTAGTCAAACCCAAATGAGTTCCGGAGGGGTATTAGACCCGCTGCAAAATAACATGGATATCCGGCATTACTCCATCAATCTGAAAGTAAATACTACCGCACAATCATTAGAGGGGTTTACAGATGTGGAGATAGCGCTGAAATCTTCGGCAGATACCTTGTTATTACAATTGATTAACAACTATACCATCAGTCGGGTTAGTATCAATCAGCAAACCGTGAATTTTTCGCATAATAACAACCGTATTCTAATGTGGGGAACCGGAAAATTTACACCTGGCAAACATACCATTCGAGTTACCTATGCCGGAAAGCCACCCATTGCCATTAGGCCACCTTGGCAAGGCGGATTTACATTTACGAAGGATAGTCAAGGAAATAACTGGATGTCGATCAATTGTCAGTTCGAGGGAGGAAAAGTGTATTTTCCCTGTAAAGACCATCCTTCCGATGAACCCAATGAGGGGGTAGATTTCTTTATTACCGTTGCAACTGGAGAAGTGGTGGCTGCTGCGGGCATTTTACAGGAGGTAAAGAAATTGAAAAACGGATTTACTACCTATCATTGGAAAACCCAATATCCTATTAGTAATTACTGTATCCTTTTTAATATAGGCAACTATGCTGTTTTCAAAAGAAACTATACCACCATTAAAGGCAATACCGTTCCTATTGAAATCTACTTACTAAAATCAGACTCTTCCCATGCTGCTGAACTCTTAGATATCAAAGAAAGAGATACCCACATTTTAGAAAAATACTTTGGTGAATATCCTTGGGTAAAAGAAAAAATCGGATTGGCGTACGTTCCAAACTCGGGCATGGAACATCAGACGATGATAACCTATGGGGATAAATTCAATTATAAAAAAGTTGGCGGACAAAATTATTCCGACAACCTGTATCATGAGTATGCGCATGAATGGTGGGCCAATAAAGTTACCAATCGCGACTGGGCACATATGTGGATACAGGAGGGCATCGCTACCTATGCAGAAGCACTTGCCTACAGGGAACTTGCCGGAGAAGAAGCTTACCATGAGGTTTTGAGCGGACATAAGAGTCGGGTAAAAAATCAAAAGCCACTGGTGCAGGGTGAATCGGTAAATTCGGTAGACACTTATTCTGGAGATTTATATTTTAAGGGATCTTGCTTTATGCATGCCCTTCGTTATATGCTGGGAGATACTATTTTTTTTCCAACCCTTTATCAATTGGCTACCGACAGTGCTTATACCTATAACAATATGGTTACCTCTGCAGAAGTTGAACAATTGTTCAGTAAAGCAGCAGGTAAAAACCTACAGCCCTTGTTTGATTTTTATCTGCGTAAAACGGAAGTGTTACAGTTCAGTATAAAAAACACCAAATACCAAACCTATCAAGTGCAGTTGCTGAATTTGGATATGCCCTTGCCGGTAGATATAACCACCGATAAGGGTTCGCAAAAATTAATGGTAACCAAGGAGGGAATTACGATTCGTTCTAGTATTCCCCCTACCCTTGATGGAAAAGGCTATTACCTAAAGAAAATTCAATTTGAATAATATTATATGCAGTCTGGCAAAAGAGCCTGACGGAATATCAAAAAGTAATCCAGCTATGTTTACTTGGTTCATTAAATGGTTTAGTTATATCTGGCCTGTTACCATAAAAAATTATTCATCGAGCTATAGTGGTGAATTGTATATCCGATATTTTTTGGGCAAAAAGGTACTGGATAGCAAGCATACCAATTACTCGTTTGGAGGTTTACAAAAAGTATTAAAAAGAGCATTGGAATTAGTTCCATTTAATCCAAATACCGAAAAAATATTAATATTAGGCTTGGGGGCAGGATCGGTTTTGGAAACCATCCGCAAACAGCATAGTAAAACGGCACATATAACCGGTGTAGAAATAGATGCAACCATTCTCCAGATTGCCCGAGAAGAATTTGGAATCGATGATAATCCGCTAACTAAACTGGTACAAGAAGATGCCATTGTATTTATGACGAATAATGCGGATACGTATGATCTGATTATAATTGATTTATTTATTGTTGACACTATTCCGGAAGCGGCACTGGATGCCCCTTTTTTGAAACAGGTGGTTAAAGCAATGGAACCAGGGGGATGTATGGTTTTTAATACCATTCCCGAAACCCTGAGCAGCGAAACCCTCGATTATTTGATCTCTTTTTTTGAAAGCAGTCAGCTGACAGTTCGGCTTATGAAAAAGTGGGGATACTCCAACAACATCCTACTGGTTGAGAAGCAAAAATTTGCCTAGCGGTTGCCTTTTTGTAATGAAATCTTTACTTAATCAGGGAAAACCCTATATCAAAAAGGGGATTTCCCCTCTTATCCCTGTATTACAGGCAACCTACTTTTACAAAGTAATAGGGATGATACAAACTAACAGTAGCATTTAACTGAAACCTTTAACCATTCAAGTTTCAAATTTCATTTCTCATGAAGGCACCGAAATTTTTTCTTATCGCAGCGCTAATTATTTTTGTGAATAAATCCTCGGCTCAAGGGCCTGCTGTTTCAGAAAATCAGTCACTGATATGGATAGAACAGAGCGAAAAAAGCAATAAAAAATATATACGGGCATTTGATACAAATAAAAAAGCCACCCAAACCAAATGGGTTATGCAACCTTCACAGGTTGAACTGAAAAAAGGGCTATATCGGATCCGATTTACGCACGAAGGTTTACTGCTAGCCAATCAAATAACCATCAGAAAAGTGCATACCGATCAAAATTCGAAGCAAGAAGTAAGAACTTTGTTGCCTGCAGGATATTATCGGATTGAATATCCACAACCCAATACCATGGAAGTTTATTTTTCCGAAGGGGCTAATCATTTTTTTAGTGCTGATTCGGGTTATATTCTCATAAGTGGGATGATACAAAAAAATAATTTGCCAATTCCTGATATGATAATTGGCTCAACATCTTATTTTGCGCAGCTGGAAAAAAAGAAAACAAAGCAACTTACCTTATTGGCCATCAGATAAAGACTTTCCATATATCCAATATCCTACATGAAATGCCGGTTTTTTACCGGCATTTCTTATTATAGAAGTACAAACAGGTAAAATTTGGCTAGAGTAAACCAAGTGAATATTGCCGAAAAAAACTACCTTTCCATCTGATACAAATACGCATGAAACTCATGATAACCCTATACGCTCCCCATCGATATGCTCTCCTGTTTTTATTACTAATCATGATGGGTGGAACGGAAATAGCAAAGGCGCAGCAAAAGCCAGCTTACATTTTATATAATAGCAAAGGGAAAAAAATCAGCTATAGCCGAATGATACAAACATTATCGGAAAAGGATATCCTTTTATTTGGAGAATATCATAACAATGCAATCGCTCACTGGCTGCAATTTGAAGTTACCAACGATTTACAAAAGTTGCGAGCGCTGGTATTAGGTGCTGAAATGTTTGAGCAAGATAATCAGGAGGCGCTTACCCAATTTGTACAAGGAAAAATATCAGTCAAGCAGTTAGATTCTTCAGCAAGGTTATGGAAAAACTATCCTACCGACTATGCCCCGTTGGTTCAGATTGCCAAAGCGAATCAACTTGCTTTTGCAGCCACCAATATTCCCCGAAAATTCGCATCCTTGGTGGCAAGAGGAGGATTTGAAGCGCTGGATACATTAAGTTCCTTACAAAAAGCATGGATAGCGCCTCTTCCCATTTCGTATGATTCTTCACTGCCGGGTTATAAGAATATGATAGCCATGATGGGTGGCCATGGCGGATCAAATTTACCTAAGGCACAAGCCATCAAGGATGCCACGATGGCTCACTTTATTTTGCAATATTATCGGCCCGGATCATTATTTATCCATTATAACGGATCCTATCATTCCGATTTTTTTGAAGGGATTGGATGGTATCTTCAACAGCAACGACCCGATTTGAAAAGGGCCACCATCACAACTGTTTCACAGAAAGATATTCATAAGCTAGAGAAGGAGCATTTGGGAAGGGCAGACTTTATTATCTGTGTGGATGAAGACATGACGAATACCTACTAAGGGTATCGCAACCTTATGCAGGCATACTCAATCGTTCTTTCGCCCAACTGATGGCAATTTGGAGTTGCTCTTCGCGGGTTAGATTTGAGTTATCCAATTCAATGGCATCTGCTGCTTTACGAAGCGGACTGAATTCCCGGTTACTATCTATATAGTCGCGCATTTCGAGGTTAGTTTTCACTTCCTCAATCGTTAAATTGGGATTTCTACCAATGAGTTCTTTAAACCTTCTTTCCACCCTCACTGCAGGATCGGCGGTAACAAAAATTTTCAGTTCAGCAATCGGAAATACGGTGGTACCTATATCCCTTCCATCCATAACTATTCCCTTTCTATCGCCCATTTTCTGTTGCTGGTTCACTGCAAATTCTCTAACCTCTTTAATGGCAGCCACTTCACTCACATGTTCACTTACCAACATATCTCTGATAAGTGCCTCCACATTTTCATCATTCAGATATATATCACTTTGTGCCGATGCCGGGTTATACTCAAAATGTAAATTGATTTCAGCCAATGCCTTATTTACTTTTGCGGTTTGGTTCCAATCTACATGATTTCGCAAAAAATAAAGCGTAATCGCACGATACATGGCACCGCTATCTATAAATACATAGTTCAATTCCTGCGCCAACTGACGCGCCAAGGTACTTTTGCCGCAAGATGAAAATCCGTCTATTGTTATTATGATGGCCATACGATTGCAATGTTACACAATTTCTCCCTTCTTTTTTTTCTGCCCATTGTAATGCATCATTTCAATTGTGCAAATAAATTTGGATAATCGCTGATGATTCCATTTACTCCCATATTTTTCAGTTGCTGTAGCGTTGGCAAATCATTAACCGTCCAGGGAATTAACAACATGCCCATTTCCTTGCATTGTTTTACCAGCAAGGGAGTTACCCAATTAGAAGCAGGACTATAAATAGAAGGTATAAATCCTAACTGCTGAAGTTGAACCGCGAGAGATCGGGAATCATTGTCTTCAATTAATAAGGCAGTTCGAATATCCGGATGTTTTTCGTGCAGGTACTGCAGCGTTCTCGGATCAAAGGACTGAATAATTACCTGTTTACTTATCTGCTTATCTTGGATAACCTGCACCAAGCGATCTACAAATTCGGCGGGCAATGGATGATAGATTGCATCGCCGGCAGGGTCGCTTTTGGTTTCAATATTAAAATAGGGTAATGCTCGGTTCTTGTTTGTACAATAAGCTTTCACACTGTCTATCACATCTGCCAGCAAGGGCTTGCTTACTGGCATACGTTTCTGCTGAGGAAATCGCGGATGGGGTGCCAAACCCACATCAAATTGCAAGATTTCGGCATAATTCATTTGATAGATATTCAGGCTTTTCTCTTCCTCGAGTGTTACCCTTTTTCCACTGGGAGTTGTACTGATTTCATGATTAAAAAACGGTTCGTGACTTAAAATTACCTGACCATCTTTGGAGATAACCGCATCCATTTCTAAGGTGTGCACGCCTATATCGAGTGCATATAACATGGCGGGTATTGTATTCTCTGGCATCAATCCCCGGCAACCCCGATGCCCCTGTGTATCAAAACTGTTCATAGGTTTTGCTGATTGATTGCGGGAAACCAGGCAACCCGAAATAATTCCTGCCACCAAAAGCCATCCAATTTGTTTCATAGCAGCGCGAAAAGGGTTATTGTTCTGGTAACAAATTATGGATTTATTTCTATTGGTTGGGTAGCGGGTATACTGGCATTTCTTCTGGCAATATTTCTTACCGCCTGGGCAGTAACCGCTCTAAAAGCCTGCTTACTCAACTCATCTGTACTTTTCATAGCCGGTACCCCTGCATCCCCTCCTTCCCGAATACTTTGAACCAAGGGAATTTGTCCCAAAAAGGGTAACTCATATTCTGATGCTAGGTTTTTACCCCCTTCTTTTCCAAACAGATAATATTTATGAGTGGGTAACTCGGCTGGAGTAAAATAGGCCATATTCTCTACCAGCCCAATTATCGGAACATTTATCTGTGCCTGTGCAAACATGGCAATAGCCTTTTTAGCATCTGCCAGTGCCACATTTTGTGGGGTGGTAACAATAATTACACCGGTTACCGGAACTGTTTGCATTAAGGTAAGGTGAATATCACCGGTTCCGGGTGGCATATCAATCACCAGATAATCCAATTCACCCCAATCCACTTCCGTAACAAACTGACGGATGGCACTGCTGGCCATTGGGCCCCGCCATACCACCGCATTCTTCTCATCCACCAACAACCCGATACTCATCAAACGGATTCCCATTTTTTCTAAGGGCACAATCATCCCCTTACCATCTACTTCTTTCATTAAAGGCCGCTCACCCCGAACCCCAAACATAATAGGTACGCTGGGTCCGTATATATCTGCATCCATCAAACCCACCGTGGCGCCTCCTTCAGCTAAGGCTAGTGCCAGATTGGCAGAAAGGGTACTTTTACCTACTCCTCCCTTTCCACTCACTACGGCAATAATATTTTTTACCCCGCTCAACACCTGCTGACCCGATTTACGTCCGGAGCTGGTATTGGCCGTAAAATTCACCTGAACCTGAGCGGCTTTGTTTACTAACAGTTTCACCGCATTTTCGCAGGCGGTTCGCATCATATCCTTCATAGGACAAGCAGGCGTTGTAAGCACAACGGTAAAGCTTACTGCATCCCCCTCAATTCTAATATCTTTAACCATATTAAGGGAAACCAGGTCTTTTCCCAGGTCCGGTTCCTGCACCTGACTGAGTGCCTGGAGTACTGATTCTTCTGTCATCACGAAAGTTTTTGTTAAAATAGGGGAATAAAACGCAAAGTTAAACCCTACCTGCCGTACTTTGTTAAGGCAGAAAGATTCTTTTCAATAATATATGATTTTCTAACCATCGCAATCAGCGGCTTTGTAACTTTGCAACAAATATGAAAAAAACGCTATTTATATTTTTTCTGTTGTGTCTATGCGGTATGCAGCAAGTATTGTCGCAGCAAAGAACTAGCCCAGATTCAGTGATTCAATTGTATGGGGTAGTAATGACGGCCGATAGCCTGCAGGGTATTCCATCATGTAGTGTAATTGTACTTGGCAAAGGGCGTGGAACCATCACCAGCTATGATGGGGTTTTTTCTATTGTGGTTATGAAGGGAGACATGATTACTTTTTCTAGTGTAGGATTTAAAGATAGAACGATTGAAATTCCGAAAAACCTTGCCGAGAATCAATACAGTGTAATTCAATTATTAGTGAGTGATACCGCCTATTTGCCGGCAACCATTTTAAAACCGAGACCAACCCGGGAACAATTTGAAAGGGATTTTGTAAACTCAACTGTTCCGGATGATTTATACGAAACGGCCCGGAAGAATACGGATGAGTCGCAAAGAAGAATGATTCTGGCCAATTTGCCAGCAGATGCAAAAGAAGCAGTAAGTTTTCAAATGCGTGCGCAGGCAAATAGAGCCTATTACTCAGGTCAGCTTCCACCTATGAATATATTCAATCCGGCTGCCTGGGCCGATTTTGTGAGTGCCTGGAAGCGGGGTGACTTTAAGCGTAAAAAATAGTATTCATCTGCCAGTTCAACCTAGCTTTGCAGTAATTGCTAATCCTCAACTATATGGATATTCAACAGATTGCCGTAATTGGAGCAGGAACTATGGGTAATGGTATTGCCCATGTTTGTATACAGTATGGATTTCAGGTTACATTGGTAGATATTTCTATGGGTGCCTTAGAAAAAGCCGAGAGCCAGATTGAAAAAAATATGGAGCGGCAGGTAAAAAAGGGGGTGTTAAGCGCGGAGCAGCGGGAGGCAGCGCTTCAACGCCTTACCCTTGCTACTCATCTCGAAGGGGCCGTTGCAAACTGTCAGTTGGTAATTGAAGCGGCTACAGAAAATCCAACCATTAAGCGGCAACTATTTGAAAGTATCGACAAAGCAGCGCCTGTCGATTGTATTTTGGCTACCAATACCTCTTCTATTTCCATCACTTCCCTTGCAGCTGCTACCAGCAGACCTGGCAAGGTTATTGGGATGCATTTTATGAATCCCGTACCGGTTATGAAGTTGGTTGAGGTAATCAATGCCTATCAAACCGAAGCCGCCGTTACACAATCCATTGTGGAGTTGAGTAAGCAATTAGAGAAAATTCCCTGTGTGGCCAACGATTATCCCGGTTTTATTGCCAACCGGATTCTAATGCCCATGCTTAATGAAGCCATCTATTGTTTACAAGAGGGCGTAGGAACGGTGGATGCTATCGATAATATTATGAAACTCGGAATGGGACATCCAATGGGTCCCTTGCAATTAGCAGATTTTATTGGATTAGATGTTTGTAAAAGTATTCTCGACGTGATGTATCAGGGTTTTGGACAAGCGAAATATGCCCCTTGCCCCCTTCTGGTAAATATGGTTATGGCCGGTAAATTGGGCATCAAAACGGGTGAAGGTTTTTACGATTACACAGCGGGTACAGATCAAAAGCAGGTTAGCAATCGATTTCGTTAATTTAATGCATGTTTTTCACGCTATCTAAATTATTATTCTTTTTTATCACGCCCTTTTTCTGGTGTGCGGCATTATTAATTATTGGCATTATACGAAGAAAAAGAACCAACCGTTGGTTTTGGTATGCGGGAATGGTTTTTTTTATTTTTTCAAACCCTTTTATATACCGAAAAGCAATGCTTGCCTATCAGGAAAAGCCGATAACCCGCTCTCTTGAAGTTTCTCCTATTACCACAGGAATTTTGTTAACTGGTTTTGTGGGATTTGATTCTGAAGGGAATGGTTATTTTGGAAAATCCAGCGACCGATTTATTCAGGCAGCCAATTTATATCATACCGGAAAAGTGAAGCAACTAATCATCAGTGGAGGATCGGGAAATTTTTGGACTGCAGAACCACCGGAAGCTATTTTTATCAAAAAGCAACTTATCAGTAATGGTATACCAGATTCCTGCATCCTTATAGAAAAAAGGTCTAGAAATACCTATGAAAATGGCTTGTATACAAAACAACTCATAGATAGTGCCCGAATAGCTGGGCCCTTCTTATTGATTACCTCCGCCTTACATATGCCCAGGTCAATTAAAATTTTCAAAAAACTAAGCATATCTTGTATTCCCTATCCTTGTGACTATAAAGTATATCCAGCAACCAAACATTTTATGAATACGGTTTATCCTGATGTTTCATTGATGAAAGATTGGGAGTATCTAATTAAAGAAATCATGGGAACCCTGGCATACCGAATCACTGGAAAAGCGTAAATTAATGCTTCTAAATATGCTTACATGCTAACACTTCAAAATCAATTTAAACAGGATGGCTATTTAGTATTAGCAGACTTTAACTCGGAAGCATCCTGCGACCTACTAATGAAACGAGCGCAGGAACTGGCTGCAGGGTATAACTATGAGGGACATGCCTCCATCTTTCAAACAAACGAACAAGCCCGCACCAGTGATGATTATTTTCTTTCTTCTGGTGATAAAATCTCTTACTTTTTTGAGAAAGATGCATTTACCGAAAGAGGTGAATTAAAAGGAGATTTATTTCATTCTTTGAATAAGATAGGGCATGCCTTACATGATCTAGATCCGGTTTTCAATCAGTTTTCCCGCTCCCCTCAGCTGATCAAATTAGCGGGTGATTTGGGACTAGATGCGTATGTGCTGATTCAAAGCATGATGATTTTTAAACATGCCCGTATTGGCGGCAAGGTAGATATCCATCAGGATGCCAGTTTTTTATATACCGAACCTACCTCATGCATAGGGTTTTGGTTTGCACTGGAAGATGCCACTATTGAAAATGGATGCTTGTGGGCAAAACGGGGCGGACATAAAACTCCGCTACGAGATTGGTTCAAACGAAAAAATGGCGGAGGTACAGAAATGGTTTCGTTACATAATGCCCCCTATGAACCAGCAGAAATGATTCCTCTGGAAGTTAAAAAGGGTACTTGCATTGTATTGGATGGTTTATTGCCTCATTTTAGTATGCCCAATACCAGTGGGCGCTCTCGACAAGCTTATTCAATTCACACGATTGATAAAAACTGCCGATATCCGGAAGAAAATTGGCTTCAATGTGATCGTGCTGCTTTGAAGGGCTTCGTTTAATCCGTGGGAAACTTATTCCGATTTTTCCTTGATTACCTGTACCTGATGAAAATCGCGCAGCTGATGTAAAAAAGCAGCTTCTTGCTTGGCAGGTACCGAAATTTTCCAAACGCAAAAAAGTTGCATCTCCTGTTTTATAATTGTACATCCCATTTGCCGGATTATTTGCATAATCGGATTCATATAGCGATAGTCAAAATGCAGTTGATAGGGAATTTCAATAAACTTTTGCATGATAGGAACCATTTGCAAAACCAAAGAAGCCGCCGTTTTATAGGCATTAATTAATCCGGGTACCCCCAGGAGTGAACCACCAAAATAGCGCACAACAATTACCCCAGCATTGGTTATTTCCCTCGACAATAACTGTCCAAAAATCGGTTTACCAGCCGTTCCGGAGGGCTCACCATCATCACTCACCCTAAATCGCTCTCCCGAAGATCCCATCCGATAAGCAAAACAATAATGTACGGCTTTCGGATGCGCTTTCTTACTGGCTATTAGTTGATGTTTGAAATCCTGCTCCTGAATAACCGGAAAAATACAGGCGATAAATTCACTACCCCTGTCTTTAAACACAGCTTCTGCCGTTTGTTCCACTGTATAGAAAGATAATGGGTTACTCATCTGGAGATAAATGTAATCATTCCAATAGCTATCAACGCCATAAATATCCCCAACATATTTATTTTACTAAGGGATTGTTTAAAAAGTACCCAGGCCATCACAGTGCTTAATAAAACGATTCCCATATTATTAAGTGCTATTCCTACACTACTTTGTTCACCGGCTAAAGACAGAAATTTTACTAAACACCAGATAGAAAAATAATTAGGGAATCCGATAGCAATTCCTCCCCACAGGTTGATGAGGTTCCATTTTCGAATACCCATTATATATCCATAAGTAGCTATCAATAATCCTGTTATACCTGCTATCCCAAAGCCCGTTACTAAATAATCATGCCGATTCTGTTCATTCACAAAACGATGTTGAATAAAGTTCATCCAAGTATCCAGTAAACCACTTCCTATAAAAAGTATAACCGGCAATAAAAATCCCATAGTTAATCGGTAATTATTTTGCACTGAACTTTTCGGGTAACACACAAAAATAACTGCCAGTAATGCCACTGCAATGCCAAGCCATTGCAACCAGCGTAAAGTTTCGTGAAATAAAAGAACCGAAAGAACCACCGGGATGATAAATGATAATTTATTGGCCACAGAAGATACCGCTACCGATATTTTTTGGGTTGTGATTGCCATGAGATTAAACACCAAAATAAAACCAATACCCATTCCAACTGCGCCATACCAGCCTTTCTGCCCCAATACGGCAGCAGGATGGGGCATACGCCCATTTACCCAAGAGCCGGTTAATACACAAACAAAATAGTTAATTACAATTACCTGAAAAATATCTGCCTTGGTTTTACCCAGATAACTGAAGGCAAGCGACAAATAACTAGACAATACAATAGAAGCTATTAGAAGAATCCCTGCTGATGTTAACATGAAAAGTGATTAAGTACCTGGTAATAAAAATGAGGAAGTAGGATTTGCAAACCACTCAATTTGATCATCCAACATACTTTCCTTTCGAAATGCCTGCAAAGAAGGTATTACAGGAGCAGGAACACCTGTTGAAGGCTGTAGTGTTGTATTGGTTATTCTCCTGATTTCATCCCAACAACCCGAATGGATACATGCTTGTAAAGTTGCCGCACCCCCTTCTACCAGCACACTCTGCAGGTTTGCCTCCCGGCAATAGTCAATTACTCCCTTTACCCAATCGCTACCCGAGTATTTATAGGCAATTGCCTCCCCAATTGGCGCAGCGGATTGCTCATTTAATAAAACTGTAGGTGCTGCTCCCTGAAAAATTTGTAACTCGCTTGATAATGCTCTTCTTGGATCTACCACCAAACGAACTGGATTTTTTCCAGAAACTAGCCGGGTAGTTAGTGCAGGATTGTCGGCCATTGCAGTTCGGTACCCTACTAAAATAGCAGCTTCTTCGGCACGCCAGGAGTGCACTTTGCGTTGGGATATTTCGTTGGATATGAGCATTCGTTCCCCCTGCAATGAACCGATAAGGCCATTTTGGGTTTGGGCCCATTTTAAAATAAAATAGGGACGATGTTGCTCCTGAAAAGTAAAAAAGCGTCGGTTGAGCCATCTCCCCTCGTTAGCTAAGATACCCGTAATCACTTCAATGCCGGCTGCTTGTAAGATGCGGATACCGCCTCCACTCACTTGTGGAAAAGGATCTGTATTTGCCACTACTACCTTTTTGATACCTGATTGAATAATCAAATCTGTACAAGGAGGTGTTTTTCCAAAATGGCAGCAGGGTTCTAGATTTACATACAAAGTTGCTAGTGGAATAAACTGCCGAAGATGCTCTGGCACATTATGCAGGCATTCCACCTCTGCATGTGGAGCACCATATTTGGTATGGAATCCTTCTCCGATAATTCGATTTTCGTATACCAGCACAGCTCCCACCAATGGATTGGGGGCTACTGAACCGGCACCAGCCTGGGCCAGTTCGCAACATCGAAACATATATTTTTCGGAATCTAACATGCAGTTGCAGCAAAAATAGACAAAT
>JBIINW010000072.1:0-12304 GCA_044337245.1 Sediminibacterium sp.
ATAAAGAATGTTACGGTAAAATTTGCTGGATTATCTACCCCTTATATCTTAACCATCGATGGGGAAGTGATTCCTGAAAAGAAATAAGCCCGGTTTCAACTTAACAAAACAAAAACGCAACCCATTTAGGTTGCGTTTTTTGTTTTGAACAGCGGCTGACTCGTTCTATCTTTGTGCTATGCCAAACATCAGTAAGCGTGGGCAACTTATGCCCTCCTCCCCCATCAGAAAATTAGTGCCCTTTGCAGAGGCCGCTAAGAAAAAAGGAATCCGGGTATATCATTTAAATATTGGTCAGCCCGACATAGTAACGCCCCCTGCCATGCTGGAAGCTGTAAAAAACAGTGATTTTACCATTCTGGAATACAGTCATAGTGCCGGTAATGAAAGTTATCGCCAAAAGCTAACCCAGTATTATGCTTCTGTTGGTATTGAGGTAACCGCCCAAGAAATTATCATCACCACCGGAGGCAGCGAAGCGATTCAATTTGGCATGATGGCCTGTTTAGATGCAGGGGATGAGGTAATTATTCCTGAGCCGTTTTATGCAAACTATAATGGATTTGCTGTGGCTGCGGGGGTTACTGTTATTCCCGTTACCTCGTATATTGAAGATGGCTTTGCATTGCCTCCCATAAGTGAGTTAGAGAAAAAAATCACCCCTCGTACCAAAGCGATTATTATTTGTAATCCCAATAATCCTACTGGCTATCTATATACGGCGGCAGAAATGGACCAATTGAAAGAGTTGGTATTGAAGTATAACCTGTTTTTGTTTTCGGATGAAGCGTATCGAGAGTTTTGTTATGAGGGAAAGCATATCAGTGCCATGCATCTGAAAGGGGTGGAAGAACAGGTGATTTTGATGGATACGATTAGCAAAAGGTACAGTGCCTGTGGTGCCAGAATTGGTGCACTGATAACCAAAAACAAATCTGTGCTGGAGGCAGTGATGAAGCTAGCCCAGGCCCGATTAAGTCCGCCCTCTTTTGCTCAAATTGCTGCAGAAGCTGCGATTGATTTGCCGTCCGATTATTTTCAAGAAACGCAGGAAGAATATCGTTCGCGGAGAGATTTATTAGTTGCCCGGCTAAATGCGATACCGGGGGTGTTTTGTCCAAACCCCGGTGGGGCTTTTTATGCCATTGCCCGTTTACCCATAAACGATTCGGATCAGTTTTGTCAATGGTTGCTGGAAGATTTTGCTTTTGAAGGAAAAACGATTATGCTGGCTCCGGCAACTGGTTTTTATGGAACGCCCGGATTGGGAAAGGATGAGGTACGACTGGCCTATGTGCTTAATAAGACCGATATCAATACTGCGATGGATTGTCTGGAAAAAGCCTTGGCTATCTACCCATGGAAAACATCACATTAAATATCATTTTAAATTATTTTTAATTTAATATGATATTTTTATTAAGTTTTAGTGAAAAATCAATAGAAAAACAAAAAATAATATTCTATTATCATATTTTATATGTTTTTCAGAAAAAAAACGTATATTTGCATAACCACTTGATTATTAAGTGCCTTATTTAGAATATTTCACCTTTTTTCATATTTGGCAAGCAATCGTAAATTTCCCCTGTTTCTACAGGGGATTTTTTATTTACCTACCGAGCGTATGAATTTTCCCTGCCTATCCGAATGTAACAATTTTTGGATATTCGTTATCAGCCAATCTACCTCGGCTACAGCAGTCCCCAATATACCCCACGGATTGCTCGGTTCTAATCAGTCAACAACAAATTTTCTATATGCAGAAAATCCTGAGTGGTTTTCTGTAAACCCATGTTTTCAACTGCAAAATAATCTCGTCTTGCCATCCTATAAATACTATCCCGATTACCTGTTAGCAACCACCATCTTTTACTATTGATTCCATACGTGTTTGCATACTGCAAAAACTTGTCGGGCTGATCAGTTTCGGGGGTTACGCTGTAACTCACTAACATGATTCGGTTATCCTGCAAAAATTTTTGTTGCACTCCCTTCAACTGCAGGGTTAGGTTACGGCAAATACCCGGACAGGCCGTAAAGAAAAAACCATCCACATAAATTTTTTCGGTAAGATTCTTTTCGGTAATCGTATCTCCCAACTGGTTCAGCAGCCGAAAAGAGGCAATCTGATGTTGAAAAAAGGCAGGATTGGTGTCGGTATTTTTCCAATGGGGGGTAAATCCTGGATCTGAATAGTATGGCAGGGAGGTATCTGTAGCAATAGTTGGCTGGTTGGAGGGGGAATGGCAGAACAAAAAAACTAAACTGAGCAGACCTACAAAAATGACTGTATTACCAGTAACCGGTTATTTTTTCTGCTCCGGATTATGGATGCTGCTGGCTAAACTGGCAGGTTGAACTTGAGGTTGCAATACTTTTTCAATATCCTTGTATTTTTGGTATTGGGCTGCATTCAATACACGCCGAATCTGCTCGTCTCGTTGTTTAACTAACTCTGACCCATTTTTCAGAGCGGCACTTTTTTGTAAGAGTTGCTTGTTCATTTACCTGTAGAAATTGAAACTATGGGTAAATGTAGAATAAATATTGTTGTATTTATAAGTTTTTATTAACATAACTCGGTCAACCCATTAAATGTAGATAAAATGTGTGTACCTACCTGTAATTCCTACTGGGTTACCGATCCTTTAGTGCCATAAAAACCGGCACCATTAATATAAGGCGCATCTGCCGTTATATGATAATGATAAACACCATTCGGATAATCCGCCGTAACGCTGGTATGTCCATGGTAGGCATCTAAATCGGCTCTCACCAGGGTTTTCCATTTTCGGAAGGACCATACACAGAAAATCCATCCGACAGAAAGCCCACTAAGGCAGATTTTGTTTGGTTAGGGGTAATATAATGGGTTTTATGTAATAATGATAAGGGGCTGTTGAATCCGGATGTCCGTTAAACTGATCAAACGAATTAATCTCATTTGTAAATGGTTGACTAGGGCCTGCATACTGATTATAGATAGCCATACCGTTTACGTAAATGCCAATGGGCCCAAGCGGTGTTCCTTGATGTGCCGCATCTTCTGTAATATTTGTTGGAATGGCAAACACATAATTTTTCGCACCAATGCTAATCAGATTGTAAGAAAATGCCGAGTTCGTTCAATTATGCCCTTCCTATCTGCTATCTTCTGCCGAGAAATAACAACTTTTATGATCCGGCACGCCCGTGCTTTTGTAGGTT
This sequence comes from Sediminibacterium sp., assembly GCA_044337245.1. Taxonomy (GTDB): domain Bacteria; phylum Bacteroidota; class Bacteroidia; order Chitinophagales; family Chitinophagaceae; genus Sediminibacterium. Next base: position 3,211 of record JBIINW010000072.1, read on the forward strand.
ATGTAATTCCCATCTTCAACTGCTAGGTATTAAGTGAATAAGATGTTACAACTTTCTAAAACCTTCGCTAAGTGCTAAATTCTCGCTTTATTTGTGTTTCCCAGCCTTCAACGGTATTGGCAATGCCAGATAAATTGTTATAAAATCCAAAAAATTAATATATAGGCAATTTTTTGTGCGGTAATTGTATCCTTATTCTATGAAAAAAATATGGCTTTTTCTTGGGTTAGTATTTTGGTTATTCAGCTGCCAGTTTTCTTGGGGGCAGAGTTACCATGCCATGAATGGCTCTTCGTATACAGGTAGCATATCCCGCTTTAACAATCCGGCATCCCCTATTCTAGGAGCATATGCTTGGGAAGTATCCCCTTTATCCTTTCAGGTATCGCTTACCAGCAACTCTTTGTATTTGGATACCAGCTCCTTTCGGGTTAGAGGGGGATTGATGAAACATTTTGTTCACGGAAATGCAGATATTAGTATCCTGAATGGCATGTTTAAAATCGGTTCAAAATGGGCTTTTAGTGGTGGAATCAGGGCACGTTCGTACAACCACTATCGAACCCAGCCTGTAAATATTGTAGATACCACTACCAGTTTATTCAGTTTTTTGCAAGACAACCGCACTACCCCTTACATTGGAGGATATATTACACATACTGGCTGGCTAGAGGGTGATTTAAATGTATCTAGATTATTGGTCTCTAATGAATCAGGAAAATTGAGTGCCGGTATAACCTTACAAATTATGAAAGGAGTATCAGGGGCTTATCTTTCTTTACGGCAGGTTACCTATCAAGAATCCATAAGTGGGCCAGATACAGCCTATATTTTTACGGGTGGTAGTGGTAAATTTGGCTATTCCTCTCTATACGATCCTGCCACTAATATTGATAAATTTAAAGACGTTTTAAACCAATCACTTCCCTCTTTAGGCGCAAGTTTTGGGATAGAATACCTCCATTACGATCGAAAGGCGGATGAGAACAACCAGAAAAACCCATTGGCATATAGCTGGAAACTGGGAATAAGTTTGTTAGATATTGGCGCCAACCGATATCAATTTGCGGAACCTTCCCGAAGCTTTGCAGACCCCAATCCCATTTCGGATGCTCAATTAGAAAACACCATTACGGGTGCCAGTAATTTGCCCGACCTATTAGATTCTGTAAGCACCTTATTTAACACCGTTACCCCACTAACGGGCATTTTTACCGTTAGTTTGCCTACCAAACTTGTGGTAAATTTTGATAAAAAAATCAAAGCAAACCTATTTGTAAATGCGAATTTAAATCTCAATTTGGTTTCCGATGCTGCTACAAAAAAACTGAAAGTGCGAGAATTCAATTTGATAACCCTTACTCCTCGCTGGGAGAATCAGTGGCTGGGGGTATATTTACCTATGCAAATTACATCTCAGGGTGATGCATGGGTGGGCGCAGCTGTAAAAATAGGGCCCCTGACTGTGGGGGTTCATAATTTCGAGTGGACAAAATCCTTATCAAAAGAGCCGAACCTGCGGGGAGGGGGATACCTGCTGTTATCGTTGCATCCGTTTAACAGAAAAAAGATTTTAACGAATCTTGACTGCTGGCAATAAAAATGACCCCAGCGTGGGGGGTCAATTAGGTATAGGAACCAGAAATATCCCTAACAGGTAATCTCCTTACTCAGTTGCCTGAATATTGGCAGCTTGCTTGCCTTTTTTACCATCGGTTATTTCGAAGCTCACTTTCTGACCTTCTTTTAAAGATTTGAAGCCTCCCATATTGATGGCTGAAAAATGGGCGAAGAGATCTTCCCCACCATCATCGGGGGTTATAAATCCAAAACCTTTTGAATCATTGAACCATTTTACTACTCCTGTTGGCATAAAAAGTGTGTTTATTTCTCTCAAATTACGTAAAAAAACAGGAGTTACCTACTATTTATCATTTTTCATCGTTAATAATTTTGCCCACATGAGGCGATACCTGATGAAAATTAGCTATTTACAGGGCCCTAATTTGTTAATTTTGTAGTATGAAAGAAAAGAAAACCTCCGCTATCTCGTTTACTAACTTAAGTGGGGCTAATTATGCCAGCCTTATTTTATTAGCGCTATATGTTTTGGTTGATTTTATCCCCCGGGGCGACTCCATAGACTTTAACGGACCCCAGTGGCTGTACCTGAGCGTTGTTAACCTATTCGCTGTATTTTATTTATTCACTGCAAATCAGGGAAAAATCAGTGAGATAAACCAACAATTCAGGGGATCATTGGCACAAGTACCTAGTAGGATGTATACCATTTTTTGTATTTTATCTGGACTGAGTTTCTTTGTTGCCTTTAACAAAAATGAGTTTGTGGTTTGCTATGCCCGCTGCATTATTGCGTTTATTGCTTTTGCAAATACGGCTACTTTGTTAACCCAAACCCGACGGGTTTTGCCTTTTCTGGCTCAAATTGTGTCCCTGATTCTGTTTTACAATGTATTTCAAGCATTACAGATATTTTTTAATGATGTGGGTGAAGTGGGTTTTGATGGAGCAGTATTGAACATGAAAGGGGTTACCGGTAACAAAAATATTTTCGCCAGTGCGATTGTGGTTAAAATACCTTTCACATTGTATTGCATTTATGAAGGGAGAAAATGGAAAAGAATACTTAACCTGGTGATTTTGTTATTAGCATTGTATGCCATCGCCCTGGCGAACGCTCGCTCGTCTTATGTGGGTATCATTTTTGAATTACTAGTGTTTATCGCCTTTTGCGTTTACGAATTTTTAAACCATCAAGATGCACGGAAAATGTTGCAAAACGTTTCCCTCTTTTTAATTCCAATTGTACTGGCATTAATGCTCTCACAGTTAACCGTAGAAACCCAGCGCCGAAATTTGGTGGAGGGACAGCAATCCAACTTCGGAACAGTGAGTGAGAGAATCAGCAATATTGGTTTTACCGACCAGGGGTCTTCTAATCGGGTAGGTATTTGGGCGGTTGGCATGGATTTATTTAAACACTACCCCCTTACCGGGAGGGGATTTGGTAATTGGAAAATCACTTCACAAGAATTCGACCAATATACCAACGACGATAATTCGATGAGTGTGCATGCGCACAATGATTTTGTAGAAGCATTTGGTGAAAGTGGAATATTAGGAGGCATTGCTTACTTACTGGTATTTTTTCTATTACCTTTTTACTCATTAAAAAATATTTTTTCTTCTTCCATTGACCACCAAGAAAAAATTCCTTTGTTACTTTCGCTCATTGGTCTTGCGGGATACTTTACAGATGCTTTTCTGAACTTCCCGATGGAGCGGGCAACTATGCAAACCTATTTTGTGATACTATATGGGTTGAATGCAGCAGAAAATTTTCGCCTTTCGCGCATGAGAACAGAGCAAGCAACCAACACTGTCTCTTCTAATCGGCTTCGCTGGATACTACCCCTATTTTTAGTGCTTACTCTAGCAACATGTTATATCACCTACCAAACCAATCAATCCATGATTGTGCAGTCGGCCTTGTTTGAAGACGTGAATGCGGATGTGGTTAGTAAAAAAACAACAGACATCAACGACCAACTACCCTCACTAACCAATGTAACCATGTGGGGGCTGCCACTCAGCCTAATGAAAGGGCGTTACCTGCTAAATGAAAAACGAATCGATGAGGGGATTGCTATGTTTGAAAATGTGAAAAAAGAAAACCCGTATATGTATTATGCGGAATTTATCAAAGGACGATGGTATTGGGAAAATGGCTACTACGACAGTGCTTATAAGTATGGTGTAATGGCATTTGAGAATCGTCCCCGAAATGTTGCCTACTTTGGATTACTCGCTTTTGTATGTGCCAATAAAAACGATTCCGGCCGTTTGTTCCGGAACTTTAACCTGATTAGAAAATACCGAAATGATGAGGGAATGGCTAGAGGCTGGAACAATTATTTATATGCACTTACCGTAATGAAGTATCCCGATACATATACAGTAAAGGTGGCCGACTCAGCGCTGGCACTATATCCAAAAGATACAGTTACAATTAATAATAGCTTGACGCTTCACAGACGACTTGGTGATTTACCCGCTCCTCCACAAGCCCAAACTCCTGCTGTTCCAGCACCTGCAGCACAGCTAACCCAACAGGCACCTACCCAACAAGGTCCTCCTAATCCCGGCCCTATAACCCCAGGAGGCGCGCCGGCTCCCACTCCACAAGCCTATCAGGATAGTATGCGGTTTTATGATTTTTTCAAACGCGGAAACGAAGCGTTTACCAAAAACGACCTGAAGACTGCCATGGAATTGTATGAAAGCGCGCGAAAAATCAATTCTAAATTTTCTCCTGTAATTGAAAATATTGGATTGGTGCATTTTCTTAATAAAGAGTGGGCTTCGGCATTACCCTATTTTGAAAGAGTAGTAAATAATAAATGGTCTGCAGATGGTAAAGCCGAATACTACAGAGGCATTTGCCTGTACAACGTGGGAAAAATTCCGGAAGGCTGCCAGTCGTTCCTTACTTCCGAAGCCAAAGGCTATTCGGATGCCAGAAGATTATATAAAATCAATTGCGAGAATCCACCGGCCGGAGCTGCCCCACCTCCCCCCAATCAACAATAAAAAATGCCTGCCCCCATCAAAAGGGCAGGCATTTTTGGATGCAAAATAAACTATCCGGCAGCCAATACTGCTTTGAAATATCCGGTAGACTCAGCAATACCCGGTAACGGATCTCCCATATCTTTTTCAAATTCAATACTGCAAACCCCTTTGTATTGAATCTTTTTTAACGACTTGATTAATTCGGGGAAATTAATCACTCCTCGTCCAATTTCGATTGCTTTTCCTTCCTCAGCCGCCACCGTTACATCCTTAATATGTAAATCGAATAAACGATCTTTATACTCACGCACTGCTTTCTCTGGTAATACACCTGCACGAATCGTGTGACCAATATCAATACACAAACCCAAACGGGAATCTTTGTCTTTTATGCGGCCATACACATCACCAGGGCTCGGATAGAGTGGATCTTTAGGGCCATGATTATGAATAGCTAATCGCACATCGTAGGCTTTCACTTTGTTTTCGCAATAGTCGATTAGATCGTAATTAGGCACGCCCACTATCATATTTACACCTACTTTTTTGGCATATTCAAATGCCTGATCCACGGCTTCTTTGCTGCGCATATAAATTACGCCTACCGTATATACATTGATACCTGCAGCTGTATATTTTCCAATAGTGGCTTTAATTTTTTCTTCCGAGCTATTCAAGGGAAGATGAATTTCTTTTACGGAAAGATTGGAAATACCTACCCGCTTCATCATAGCGATGGATTGATCTACATCAAACTTGGCAAAAGTATATCCGGCAACTCCTATGGGAAAATCAGCCCCAAAGTAATTTTCCTTTTCTGATACTAACTGACCAGATTTTCCTGCAATTGGTAAGGTAAGCGAGGCAGCTGCCGTTAATAAAGAATGCCCGATAAATGTTCTTCTGGATGACATAATAATGGTTTTAATAAAAAAGTTTATAAAATAGGTTTCCAGCCTTTTTCATAGGTTCTACTCCAATCAGGCACTATTCTGCCAATGGTATAAGCTGAAGTAGTTCCTGATATATTTTTCATACAATTCAACTTTCCCTTTCGCATGCAGCAAAATATTTTAGGAAACACTAAATGGCAAGTGGTATTTCAGTATGAATTGAATCAATTTTAGTCAAATTGAACAGATTTACCGCACCATTTTTTACGAAAACGATGTAGGATTTAAATATTCAGGGCTTATCTGTAACACATTCTGGGGATTGATTAACTTTAAGAAGTAAAATAGTAACTTATTATAAATTCAGATGGCAAATACAATTAGTTGGGGCATTATAGGCTGCGGAAATGTTACGGAAGTAAAAAGTGGTCCTGCATTTCAAAAGGTTTCGAATTCGAAGCTGGTAGCTGTAATGAGAAGAGATGCTAGTAAAGCAGCAGATTATGCTTTGAGACACGGGGTACCCAAATGGTATTCGGATGCTACGCAACTCATTAATGATCCAGCAGTAACGGCCATTTATATTGCAACCCCTCCTGCATTTCATGAAGCCTATACCATTGAAGCCCTGCAAGCTGGTAAACCAGTGTATGTAGAAAAACCAATGAGTATTGATCTTGCATCCTGTTTACGCATGCAACAAATGGCTGAAACAACCGGCATCCCTCTTTGTATTGCTCATTACCGAAGGGCCCTACCAAAATTTATAGCTGTTCAGCAATTGCTGGCAAGCCAAACTATAGGAACCGTTTGTACAGCCCGGATTGGCATGCAGCAAGCCGACCAATCGGCAACAATGGCTAACCCCGAAGAAAATTGGCGGGTGCAGCCTGCTCTGTCGGGTGGAGGAATTTTTTACGACCTGGCCCCTCATCAGCTAGACTTACTGGTTTTTTTATTAGGTAACCCCGAAGAAATAAAAGGAATGGCAGATAACCGGGCAGGATTATATGCTGCAGAGGATGTGGTTGCGGGAATTGTTCGCATGCAGAATCAGGTACTGTTTTCCGGACTATGGTGTTTTACTTCAGATAATTCTTGCCGGGAAGATATTTTTGAAATAGTGGGCACTGCAGGAAAAATTATTTTTCCAGTTTTCGGAAATGAAGTAACGGTTATTACAAGTTCGGGTGAACAGCAATTGAATTTTGAGCCACCTAAACATATTCAGCAACCCATGATTGAAAAAGTAACCCGCTACTTTTTAGGCATGGATTCTAACCCATGTTCTGCCGAAGAAGCGATACAATCATTCCGTATTATGGAAGCATTTGTGTATGGAAGAAATAAAGCCCTTTAACATGAACCGTGTAAATAGAAGAAAGTTTATTCAATGCGGCGATTCGTTTTATGCGAACACTCAATATTGGCAAGCGTTTATCTAGTGGATATACTATTTCGTTGGGTAACCTGTGCGGTTAGCTGAACAATTACAAAAAGAAAAAGGGATACAAGAGAAATTTTAATACAGCGGATTTGTCGCTTCAAAATATGACAATTCTTGCGAACCGAAAGATTATTCGTGTATTGGGATTCTATTCGTAAAAATCCAGATTCTTTTGGTAGGTCTCCTCTAGTTGTGTGAGTGCAAAGAATGCAAAAGTGAGTGCCAGGGAGGCAATGATGATTGCACTGTAATAATAATTTCCATTTACCAAGGTTGCTACCCACTGAAAAGCAAAACTCAGCGGAATTACCCATCCTCTGATAAGGTTGAGTGCAGCACTGGTTACTAGGGTTCTGATATTGGTACCAAATTGCTCCGCCGTTAACGTGAGCAGCATGATGGTAAAGCCCACACTGAGCCCCATCATTGTAAAAAATAAATAATACAAGGTAACGGAATAGCGGGCAAACATAAAAAACAAGCCTAGAAAAATACTATAGGAAAGTAAAAAGATAAAAATGGCTTTTTTTCTGCTTTTCAGGTACTGACTTAATAATCCACAAAGGGGATCTCCTAAAGCAAAGCCCAGGAAGTTAAGGGAGATTACCGTTGCAGCAACCGGCAAGGTACTCATGCCCATACTGGTGGCTACTTCTTTTGTAAATGTTATTAGAATGCCTGTTGCAAACCATCCGGGCATACCTACTAACAAAACACAGAAAAATTTCCAGCTGCGCGATTTGCTGCGCAGAATAATCAAGAAATTACCTTTAGAAATATTGCGTGCAGCCATATGCTTAAATAAACCACTTTCCACCACACTAAACCGCAATAACAACAAGGCTACTCCTAACAGTCCTCCAATAATAAAACTAGTTTTCCATGAAAAAAAAGTGGCAACAATGCCAGCAGTAACTGCGCCAAACATACCTATACCACCCACCATAGCAACCGCAAAGCCTCTATATTTTCCGCTGATTTGTTCACTTACCAATGTAATACCAGCACCCAACTCTCCTGCCAACCCTACCCCCGCCAAAAACCGACACCACATATAACTATCCACTTCTTTCACATAGGCATTTAAAAAAGTGAAGGTGCTATACATCAAAATAGAGCCGAATAAAACTTTCAGTCTGCCAAACTTATCACCAATGGTTCCCCATAAAAATCCACCGATCAGCATACCCAACATTTGGGCATTCAGAATATTCCGGGTATGCAAAGGCCAGGTATTTTCGGGTATTCCCAGTGAGCGAAAGCTATCGATTCGTTCGGCACTAAAAATGATAATATCGTAGAGATCTACAAAGAAACCAAGTGCAGCAACCAGTACTCCAATAATGGCTTTACGGGAAATCGTATCAGCAGAAGTATTCGTCATCAGGATGCAGTGGATGAGGGAGTAGTTAATTTAGACCAATCTCCCACACCATAGGGATCGGGATGAACAACAGATACATGCTCATGCTTTATTTTCCACTCATCACCCGCCTTGGTGAGCACAAAACTCGCCCGAAAAACGTTTTCAAAAATATGGTCATTGATTTGAACAGATAAGTGAATAATGCCACTCACCCATGCCATGCTATCGGATTCTTCTGCAAAAGGCCCTTCCGTCCACTGGATTGTTTTCAACTGAATGGGAGACACACAAAAATCCTTCCAACCCTTACTGATTTTCTCAAATCCCCTGGTAGTTAAGCGGGGGCCTTCCAATACAACATAGGTGTCTTCGGAGGGTACATATTTATGAAGAATTCCGTCAATATCCTTTTCGATTATTACCCGGTAATGTTCATTAACTGTATCAATAGCAGCAGGCATCATTACATTTCATTTATTTCGTCGGCAATGGTTCTCATGGGAGTATTGTTTTCGGGATGAGCTGCGGCTTCTACTTCCTGCTGAACAATTCGTAAGATACGGGCAGTAAATCGGGCATGCCAACCTTGTCTTTCTTCGGCAGCCGCTTCGTCGGGCACATAGGTTTCAATATCTTTTCGGCTAAGCAACCCTTTAGATTCCAGCATTCGCTCCAGGGTATCCATTCGCTCATGTGCAACGGCTACTTCAGTAGCAATGGCCATGGCGATATTCAATACCCTTTCTACAGCAGGGTCTTCTAGAAAGTAAGGTCGTCCCCCTTTACTTTTATTTC
>JBIINW010000252.1:0-3441 GCA_044337245.1 Sediminibacterium sp.
TACATGAGAAAACAGATGCGTTTAGGGGGTATTATGGTACTCCTTTTGTTACAGGTAGGTGCGCTGATGGCACAGTTTGAAGCAACCAAGCCATTGCCTACCGACCCCAATGTGAAAATCGGGAAATTGGCGAATGGACTTACCTATTACATTCACAAGAATGCCTTACCTGCCAAAAAAATTCAGTTACGGTTGGTGGTAAATGCCGGTTCCGTTTTAGAAACTCCTGATCAGCAGGGGTTGGCGCATTTTATGGAGCATATGAATTTTAATGGGTTGAAGCATTTTCCTAAAAACGATCTGGTAAATTATTTACAATCAATCGGGGTAGAATTTGGTGCTGACTTGAATGCGTATACTTCTTTTGATGAAACGGTATACATTTTGCCAATACCAGCGGATGATTCAGCCAAAATTGAAAAGGGCTTTACGATATTAGAAGATTGGGCTTTCAATGCCTTATTAGATACGGCAGAAATTAATAAAGAAAGAGGGGTGGTGTTAGAAGAATCCAGACTGAGTAAAGGAGCGGGTGCAAGGATGCAAAAGCAATATTTTCCAATTCTATTTAATGGGTCTGCTTATAGTAATCGCCTGCCAATTGGGAAAGACAGTATCCTGCAAAACTTCAAGCCTTCCTCTCTAATTAATTTTTATAAAACCTGGTATCGCCCTAATCTTATGTCGGTGGTGGTAGTAGGAGATATTGACCCTGCTGCGGCAGAAAAGTTAATTGTTCGTCATTTCGCAGGCTATAAAAATCCGGCAAAAATTGTTCCCCGGCCTGCTATCATTCCTATTCCTGAGAGAAAAGGAAACAAATCTATTGTAGTTACTGATAAGGAACAACCTTATAATATTTTGCAGGTTATTAATTACGTTGAGAAAGCCCCCACTGTTAAAACCTGGGGTGATTATCGAAATACCATTATAGAAGGTTTATTTAATCAAATGGTGAGTCAACGTTTTTCTGAGATTGCTCAGCAACCCAATGCACCCTTTTTAGCTGCCGGGGCCACTTTTTCTGATTTTATTCGCGGTTATAACTCATTTCTTTCTTATGCAGTATTAGGGGATAAGCCTGCCCAACCTGCCATTCGTGCGCTCGAATCTGTTACAGAAAGCGTAAAGAAATTTGGTTTTCTGCCTGCCGAACTCGAGCGTGCAAAAGTGAATGTATTAAATGGTGCTGAGCGGGCGAACAAGGATAAAGACAAAACCCAGTCAGACCGTTTTGTGGATGCTTATGTGAGTAATTTTCTTTCGGGTGATCCTATTATAGGTATCGAAAACCGTTATGAGTATCTGAAGAGTGAGTTATCAAAGATAACCGTAGAAGAAATTAATGCATTGGCAAAGCGCACAGAAACGCAACAGGGATTTTTTACCATGTTGATGGGTGCTGAAAAAAGTAAATCCAGCTTACCAGTAGCAGATTCTTTGATTTATTATGTAACTGCTGCCCGAGCTATTCCCGCACAACCCTATCAAGAAAAATCATTGGCTAAAACGCTGATTGATCGCGCGCCCGTTGCTGGAAAAATCGTTCAGGAAACAAAAGACGCGGCGCTGGGAACTACTAACCTTACCCTGAGTAATGGGATAACAGTTACTTTAAAACCCACTGATTTTAAAAACGATGAAATTCAGATGGATAGTTGGAGATGGGGTGGACACCATGTTTACCCAATCGCCGATAAAATGAATGCTGAAAAGGCCGCTACGCTGGTTCGTTCAATGGGTGTGAAAGATTTTTCACCTACCGATTTACGCAAGTTTTTGGCTGGGAAAACGGTACAGGTTACCCCTTATATCAATGCGGATGACGAGGGTATAGAGGGACGTTCCAGTGTGAAAGATATGGAAACCTTCTTCCAGTTGGTTCACATATATTTTACGCAACCCCGAAAAGATGCGGCTCTGTTTCAAAATTATGTGAATTCACAGAAGAGCATAATGGATAATATGAAATCCATTCCCCAGGCTTACTTCAGTGATACCCTCTCTAAACTAGTCTATAACAATCATCCCTACACGCCAATAATGGAAACGGCTGCCAGTTTTGATCAATTAAATCTAGATCGGGCCATGGCTATATACAAAGAAGTATTTAGCAATGCAGATGGACTTCATTTTACGTTTGTAGGCAATATAGATGTCGATAAAATAAAGCAATATATAACCACCTATCTGGGTAGTTTGCCTGGTAGCCCGGCAAAAAACAATTACAAAGATGTAGGGCTACGTCCGGCGAAGGGTCCATTAAATATAGATGTGAAAAAAGGTGCTGAAAAGCAGAGTCTGGTTGTAATGCAGTATAGCGGCGAAATGGCTTACAATAAAGAAACCGACTTGCAACTAGCTATGTTAAGCGAAGTGATGAATATCAAAATCATCGAGAAACTTCGGGAAGAAATGGGTGGCATTTATGGAGGTGGAATGCGTGGTGGATTGTCTAAGCGCCCCTATGAGCAATATGATATCAGCGTCAGCTTCCCTTGTGGACCAGAAAATGTAGACAAACTCGTTGCTGCATTTTTAGGGATTGTGAAAGATGTTTCTGATAAAGGAATTGATGAAAAAGACATGGCAAAGGTAAAAGAGACGCTTAAAAAGCAATATGAAGTACAGATAAAGAATAATGACTATTGGCTGCAGAGTTTATCCAAATCCTTTATCGATCAAACCGACCCTTCTTGGATTTTGGCTTATCCCGGTAAGGTTGAGGGTGTTACGTCTGCTCAATTACAGCAACTTTGTAAAAAGTTGATGGACACGCCTAATTACATAAAGGCGGTATTGTACCCAGAAAAATAGAAGTAAATCATTCAAATGCAGCAAAAAAGGCACTCTTCGGGGTGCCTTTTTGTATGTAAAGCACCCATGAGGGGGTAAGATTTAGCGGTGGGTAATAGTTTATTTTGAAATTCGGTGGATAGACTATTATTTTGCACCCGGAGAGATGGCAGAGCGGTCGATTGCGGCGGTCTTGAAAACCGTTGACTGTTAAAGGTCCGGGGGTTCGAATCCCTCTCTCTCCGCGAGGAAAATAAAATGTCTGCCTTTGGCGGACATTTTTTATGAGGGAACTAGGAATGCTTGCATTCCGAAGTGCGCAAAATATAAAATGGTGGGGCAAAGCCCGGACAATTTTTTTTCCTCTTAGGTCCCTCGCCCTTGGATGTTCGAGAGAAGCGAGTACAATCCCTTCTATAAAATGAGCCACGACTCAATCTTTAATTGATCGTATCAGGGGAGTATGAAAAATTTCTGGTGGTTATAGATTGGCAGTTACAGAAAGAGAAATCAATAACGGCATCACTTTTCAGCGTAAGCAGGAATCCAATTTTGTTGGGTATGCTGCTGGTGTTGGCGGGATTGTTTTTGTTAATATTGAATGCAGCAAAGTTGATATAATATGGTTTGAAATCTGCTGATTCA
>JBIINW010000073.1:0-12186 GCA_044337245.1 Sediminibacterium sp.
AAACGATGCCCGTGCTCAGATTCCCGGCGACTCTTTACCTGAAATTTCCTGGAAGGAGCAAAAAGACCTTGCTTACAATGGCTATCAACAATTAGCAGTTACCTATCCCGCATTTACTTATTCATTTCCCTCCCTAAAAAAATGTAGCTGGAATTTTTTGGGCGAGTGGATAGGCTTTACCGGCTATTTTAATCCATTTTCGGGCGAAGCGCAGGTAAAAGCCGATTTGCCCTCCATATTACTACCCTATACCACCTGCCACGAAATTGGTCACCAGATTGGCTATGCACGGGAAAGCGAAGCCAGTTTTGCGGGGCTATTGGCAGCAAGTGCTTCAAAGGATAAAAGAGTGAAGTATTCACTGTATCTAGACCTATACGCACTTATGCAGCAGGAATTATGGAGAAACTATGCTGCAAGTGGCGATAGTACTGGTTTACGCCAGCAATACGATAGCAATCAGCAGCGATTAGATACCCTGGTAAAACTCGACCGAAAAGCTATCCGCCGCTATTTTCAGCAAAGAACCCATCAGATTACGCCGGCATTTACGCAGGTGTACACCCAGTATTTAAAAGCAAACGGTCAAGCCTCCGGCATGCTCAGTTATAGTGAAGTGCTCGGGTGGTTACTTGCGTATCAAAAAAAATATGGAGAAAGCAGTTGGTAAAGCCTCTAAAAAGAGTTCTTCCACATCATACTTTCAATCGGCTTATCGGGTTGACCGCTGTATTTAGCATTCGCTTTTTGATTGTAACGAACCTCAATTTCCCCATCCACAGGAAAATAGATTAATTGTCCAATGGGCATGCCTTTATAGATGCGAACCGGTTGTTTGCAGGAGATTTCCAGCGTCCAGTTACCACAAAAGCCAACATCTCCTTTTCCGGCGGTAGCATGGATATCAATGCCCAATCTGCCCGTAGATGACTTTCCCTCTAAAAAGGGTACATGGGCATGGGTTTCGGTATATTCTTCGGTAACCCCCAGATAAAATCCACTGGGTTGGAGAACAAATCCTTCCTCCGGAATCTCGAAATAGCTGATGGTATTATGCTTTTTGGCATCTAGTTGGGCATCTACATAGGTAGCCAGCCATTTGCCCAGATGCACATCATAACTATTACTGCCTAAATCGCCCCTGTTATAGGGTTGTATAATGATGGTGCCTTTTTCCATCTCTTCTAAAATGCGCCGGTCGGTTAAAATCATTTCCCTGTTTTTTCAATTGGAATGCAAATAAGTCTTAATTCTGCATACTAATTGCTAATTTCCTATTGTGCCCCTGTTTTATCAACAAGATATCAACGAATTTACCCGGCTCGGGGTTTGGCATATCACCGAAGAGGTAGATTTTTTTCTGCAGAAAGCTGTTTTTCGGTATCCAATCGAGCATCCCAATAAACAACTGCAGCACTTGGCGGCGGGGTATTTATTATCGGAATTATTTCCGGATTTTCCTTATCAATCCATTCAGTCAACAACCCATCAAAAACCCTTCCTCACCGGAAATCCATATTATTTTTCGCTTTCACACACCAATGAATATGCAGCTGCCATTGTGAGCCTGTCAGTGCCAACCGGAATAGATATCGAAATGATTTCACCCCGGGTTCAGCGGATCCGGCATAAGTTTTTAAGTGTTGCAGAAAATGCTTGGGTCTGCGATTTCACCCCAGGCGAACAGGATGCCTTGCTCACTTTGCTCTGGACGATTAAAGAAACGATCTATAAATGGCTGGAGCAACGGGGCTTGGGATTTAGTGAGCATATTGAGATTATTCCATTTGAACTAGGTGCTGTAAACCAAGTAACTGTTAACATTCACCATCCTTTACACCGCCAAACCGTAGAAGTGGTTTTTGAAAAAAAGGGAAAGTTCTATGTAAGTTATATTGCCAGTCACCCCCTAATCGTCGAACCTTGATTTACTTTTTGGCAGTAGTTGTAAACTTTTTCGCAGGCGTTGTTTCATTTGCCATTTTAATAATTGCCCCATCGTTTGAATTTTTCTTTCGGGGATGGCTAGCTGATAATGGTGGGCCAATTCGTTGCGCAGCTGATTAAATTTTTCCGGCGGCGCGAGTATGTCTTTTGCCATAATATCTAACATGGCTTTCATTCGATACCGCGAAGATGCCAATCGGAAAGTCATAAGGGTTTGCTCTTCTGCCTGATATTGTGCGATAGATTCTTTATCTAAATGTTGTATTGCTAATTGTACCAGGGCATAATTTTCTTTGTAATACTGCGGCAGGTAGCCGTTTTTTCTGCCTTCATACGTTTGCTGATCAAAATCGATTGCCCGGATGCGGTATTGAAAATCTTCAATATCCGGAATCATATTCACCACAAAATTATAAGAACGCATATCGCCTAGTAATTGCACAAAGCAACGCTCATTAAATTTTACAAATTCTTTGGCCAGCCGAATTACGTTGGTGCTGGAATGATGCAAATAATCTCTGATAAAAACATCTCCCGGAATACCTGGCACATGTTCTTCTATCAGCGTTTGCTGATGGGTGAGGTAAGTCATCCTATTGGGCGAGAGTAAATGTTCTATCTCCAATCCATAAATCCGGTTGGCATCCGCCTGTTTGATGTAGAAGTGATCGTAATTATCGTTGTATTTATTTACAATCCGAATTCGAAAGGGCTGGCTATTGCCGAAGTAGCAAAAATCTATCCTTGCCACATCCAAGTGGTTGGCAAAACTCATATCGCCCTCGGTTTTTAGAATGGCATACATCCGAATCAAAGCCTCCCGCAGATGGTTCCATTCTTGCAGGTCATAAGAAACAGTATCCCAGTAACTGTCTTTTCCCGATTTATCTTTCAGGGGAGTAGTATAGGTAAAACGTTTCAAATCGTGGTAGGAGAGGGGCAGGGGAATTTCTCGTCCATAATCAATCAGGTATTGCCGCAGCGTGGGCTGCGGTGTATAAATGGGCTTTTTGCGGGAGGGTTGTAAATCCTGCTCTAGTCCATTTTCTCCATTAACTGAATCGATTAACATAGATGTATTGCGTTAACTGGTGTAGAAAAAACAGAGTGAGTGTCAGTTTGAGTGTGAAAGAAAGCTCCCCGTGTAGTGCGCCAGATGCGTACTGCACGGTTTGGAATGAGAATGCCGTTTCAAAATAAGGCCAGAGTAAAGCCGTGCGTTCTCAAACTCACGCTCACTCTGGCCTCTGTGCGGAAGAGGAGATTCGAACTCCCACGGCTGTTACCCCGCTACCACCTCAAAGTAGTGCGTCTACCAATTTCGCCACCTCCGCAGGGATTGCAAACTTACTATAATTTGGTGAATTTAAATATTCCCCCAACGTCTTTCGACGTAAGAGAAGACGTTGAAGTTTGGTGGGTTACTCCGGAATGTTCCCCGCATAGTCTTCCGACGCAGGAGGCGACTGTGCGGTATCGGAGGTAACATCTTCAACCCGGAAAAATTCTTCCCAAGCCGCAGGGTCTCCGCAAGGGAAAAACCATTTTTTAAATAGGGCTCAGTATTGGCGGAAGACCCTTCGGAGAATAATTTTCCCAGCAACGTCTTTCGACGTAAGAGAAGACGTTGCGGTTTCGGAGGTCTACTCCGAATGTTCCCCGCATCCTTACATTCTCTCCGGAACCGCAATGCCCAGCAACTGCATGCTCGTTTTAATCACATGCGCCGTTAATTCGGCCAGCTGTAAGCGCCTGATTTTTAATTGCGTTGTTGCTGCACCCGCAATTGAATGCGCTGCGTATAAACTATTGAAGGTTTTGGCTACCTGATAGGTATAAATAGCTAACTGCGATGGATCGTGTTGTAAAGCGGCTTCTCCTAGAACAGTAGGGAAGGTTTCTAAAGTGGTTGCCAATTCCCGTTCTTCCGGAAGCCAGGCTTCGATGGGTGCATTGGCTTCGGATACTTGTTCTGCAGCCGTTCCGGTTTTGCGTAAAATACTTTTGATGCGGGCATGGGTATACTGTATAAACGGACCCGTAAAACCATGGAAGTCGATACTCTCTTCGGGATTGAATAACATTTTCTTTTTTGGATCAACCCGCAGCAAGAAAAACTTCAAAGCCCCTATACCAATCATTTCATTCAGCGCCTGCAATTCTGTAGCAGTAAAATCATTTACTTTCCCCAATTCCGCCGTTTTTTCGGCTGCAATTCGAATCATAGTATCCACCAAATCATCGGCATCCACCACCGTTCCTTCGCGGCTTTTCATTTTTCCCGTAGGCAATTCCACCATTCCATAGCTGAGGTGATAAATCCCTTCTGCAGAGGGTAATTGCAGGTGCTCGCAAATCAGCTTCAGCACTTTAAAATGGTAGTTTTGTTCATCCCCCACCACATAAATACTCTGATTGGTATTGAATTCTGACTGCTTCTGCTCGGCCAAGCCAATATCCTGTGTTATATAAACAGAAGTGCCATCACTTCGCTGCACCAGTTTTTCATCTAGGCCATCTGCGGTTAAATCAATCCAAACACTGCCATCCGGTTTTTGATAGAATACTTTCTTATCCAGTCCCTGTTTAACTAAATTTTTCCCCAGCAGGTAGGTGTTGCTTTCGTAGTAAGTTTTATCAAACTCGCTGCCGATTCGTTGATAGGTTTGCGCAAAACCGGCATATACCCATTCATTCATGGTTTTCCAAAGTTCCAGCACATCAGGATTACCTTTTTCCCATTCGAGCAACATTTCTTGGGCAGATTTCATAATAGGCACTTCTTTCTCGGCCTGCTCTTTGGTTTGTCCGGAAGCGATTGCAGCAGCAATTTCTGCTTGCAGGGCATTATTGAAAAGTACGTAGTAATTACCCACAAAATGATCGCCCTTGGTTTGGGTAGATGCTGGAGTGGCTCCATTTGCAAAGCGTTGCCAAGCAATCATACTCTTACATATATGGATACCCCGGTCGTTTACAATGCAGGTTTTAATCACCTCATTTCCGGTCGCTTTCAGAATAGCCGATAAGCTACTGCCCAAAAAATTATTCCGTAAGTGCCCCAGGTGTAGCGGTTTATTGGTGTTGGGAGAAGAATATTCTACCATCACCCTCGTTGAATTATTGGGTTGAATACCAAAATCCGTTTGGGCATATTGGCTAGTTACAAATTGTTGCCAATACGTATCGGGTATTTCCAGGTTCAGGAAGCCCTTGATGATATTGAAAGATTGAAATAAATGCGGGTATTGACTAACCAACTGGCTTCCCAGGGCCTGCCCCAATGCATCCGGAGATGTTTTGAGGGACTTAACCATGGCAAATAAAACAACCGTATAGTCGCCGGCAAATTCGGGTTTGGTGGCATTCACCAGAATATCTTCCGGCTTCAGTACCTGTTCGTATAACTGCAATAAGGCCTCGGCGGCGGCTACTTTTATTTGATGTACTAAACGCATGAATTAAAATCCTCTGGGTGCAAAAGTAATTAATTAACGCCTACCTTCGCGATTCGTTATGATGAAGTTACATGAATTCATCCGGGGTTTTATCTTGCAGGTAGTGGATGCTTTTTATCCAGTATTCAAATCCATCATGCCTCTGCAAACCTTTCGCTATGCCGCTTGTGGGGGATTTAATACCCTGTTAGACATAAGCTTGTTTTATTGTTCCTTCCATTTTTTGCTGCACGAACAGCCAGTTCACTTACCGGGTATCACCATTTCGGGGCATATTGCCGCTTTTATCATCAGCTTTTGCTTCACATTTCCCGTAGGTTTTTATCTTAGCCGATATGTAGTATTTCAGCAAACAGATGTAGCTAAGCATATCCAGGCCGGCAAATATTTTACGGTGGTTTTCATGTGTGTATTGTTGAACTATGCTTTTCTAAAACTGATGGTAGATTATTGGGGCTGGTATCCTACCCCTTCTAAAATTGTAACTACTTTTTTTGTGGTAATTTTTAGTTATCTATCTCAGAAGAACTTCACGTTTAAAGCACCTGCTGATAAGGGCTGATTGTACGAGGATACTTTAATTTAACCGAAATCTTTATGGATCCCGTTGGTTGCTTCTAGTCTTTTAATACCTAGGTCTCATTGCCATTTTTCCATTTTATGCCATTTTATCCCCTTTCTTATGCGAGGTATGACATAATTATGGTTCCCAAATAGGCTAAACTGACAAATTTGCACAACCGGTAAGATGGCACAAAGATTGGAGGTGAGAAAGTATTAAATCATTGAAAAACAATTATATGGGAAAAATAATCGGAATCGACCTGGGTACTACCAACAGTTGTGTGGCGGTTATGGAGGGGAATGAGCCGGTAGTAATAGCCAATGAGGAGGGTCGCAGAACCACTCCTTCGGTGGTAGCTTTTTTAAAAAATGGAGAGCGTAAAGTGGGTGATCCTGCTAAGCGGCAAGCCATTACTAATCCAAAGCAAACCATCACCTCCGTTAAACGTTTTATGGGCCGCAGATTTG
The DNA here is from genome assembly GCA_044337245.1 of Sediminibacterium sp. Lineage (GTDB taxonomy): Bacteria > Bacteroidota > Bacteroidia > Chitinophagales > Chitinophagaceae > Sediminibacterium. The sequence goes on from JBIINW010000073.1 coordinate 6,438, forward strand.
ATGAGGTAACGGAAGAAATTAGTCACTGGAGTTATCAGGTTGCCAAAGGCGATAACAATACTTGCCGGGTAGCCATTGAAGATCGCTTATATACTCCACAAGAAATTTCTGCAATGATTCTGCAGAAGATGAAAAAAACGGCCGAGGATTATCTGGGCCATGAAGTAACGGAAGCGGTAATTACCGTGCCTGCCTACTTTAACGATGCACAACGCCAGGCTACTAAAGAGGCCGGTGAAATTGCAGGATTAACAGTTCGCAGAATTGTAAACGAGCCTACTGCTGCTGCATTGGCGTATGGACTGGATAAAAAGACCATCGATCAGAAAATTGCTGTGTTTGATTTGGGTGGTGGAACCTTCGATATTTCTATCCTCGAATTAGGGGATGGCGTTTTTGAAGTGAAATCAACCAATGGAGATACACACCTCGGTGGAGACGATTTTGACAAAGTAATCATGGATTGGTTGGCCGAAGAATTTAAAAATCAGGAAGCAATCGATTTACGCAAAGATCCTATGGCATTACAGCGCTTAAAAGAAGCTGCTGAAAAGGCGAAAGTTGAACTAAGTGCTTCTTCTGAAACGGAAATCAATCTACCCTATATCACTGCGGTGGATGGTGTTCCCAAACACTTAGTAGTTAAGTTAAGTCGTGCTAAGTTTGAACAGCTGTCCGACAAACTCTTCGCCCGTTGTTTGAAACCTTGTGAAGAAGCGTTGAAAGATGCCGGATATTCCATAACGCAAATTGATGAAGTGATTTTGGTGGGTGGTTCAACCCGTATCCCCAAAGTGCAGGAAATTGTAGAAAAATTCTTTGGTAGAAAACCCAATAAGGGCGTTAATCCGGATGAGGTAGTGGCTTTAGGAGCTGCCATTCAGGGTGCGGTATTAACAGGAGAAGTGAAAGATGTATTGTTGTTGGATGTTACCCCATTAAGTTTGGGTATTGAAACCATGGGCGGTGTAATGACTACCATGATTGCTTCTAACACCACCATCCCAACTAAGAAAACAGAAGTATACTCAACTGCCAGCGATAACCAACCCGGCGTGCAAATTCATGTGTTGCAGGGCGAAAGGCCTATGGCAAATCAGAATAAGAGTCTGGGTATGTTTAATCTGGATGGAATTCCTCCAGCCCCCCGCGGTGTGCCTCAAATTGAAGTAACTTTTGATATTGATGCCAATGGTATGTTGCATGTTAGTGCACGCGATAAGGGAACCGGAAAAGAACAAAAAATCAGAATTGAAGCCGGCAGCGGATTAAGTAAAGAGGAAGTAGAGAATATGAAGGCAGAAGCCAAAGCAAATGAAGCTTCCGACAAACTGGCCCGCGAACGTGTAGAAAAACTGAACCAAGCCGATAGTCTTATTTTCCAAACTGAAAAGCAATTCAAAGAGTTTGGTGATAAAATTCCTGCCGATAAAAAAGGTGCGATTGAAACTGCGTTGGAAAAATTAAAGGAAGCGCATAAAAATCAAGACCTGGCTGCGGTGGATACTGCGATGGCTGAAATGAATACTGCGTGGACGGCCGCCAGCGAAGACATCTACAAAGCTCAGGCCGCAGCCGGTAATGCCGGTGCTGATGCAGCAGGTGCCGGACCAGCGGGAGCCGACAGTGCACAAAACGGCACCGAAACCGTTACTGATGCAGAGTTTGAAGAAGTGAAATAACCACAAGTTAGCAATTGAATACAAACAGCCTGTTACCCTTTGGTAGCAGGCTGTTTTTTTATAGGTTGATACCACCGGATACCGCTATACGCTGGCCGGTAATCCATTTGCTGTCTGAGCTGCACAAAAATTTAATCACTCCGGCAATATCATCGGCCTGTCCCACTCTTCCAAGTGCAGCCATATTGGCCATCGCTTGTTTGCGTTCGGGATTGTTTCGGATGGCTGCATTGTTAAAGTCGGTTTCGGTAGGGCCGGGCGCTACCACATTTACCCGGATACCTCTCGGGCCCAAATCCTTGGCCAGGTAGCGGGTTAATACTTCCACTGCCCCTTTCATAGAAGCATAGATACTATAACCATACACATAAGAGCTGGTAGTACTAGATGAAATTTGAATAATGCTTCCACCATCATTGATATGTGGTAAAAATTGTTGCGTTAAAAAGAACACACTTTTCAGGTGCACATTCATAAACCGGTCGAAATCAGTCTCCGTAGCTTTTTCAAAGGGAATGGTTGCACCCATGCCAGCGTTATTAACCAGAAAGTCGATACGATTGTTGCCAAATTGTTCCTGAAGTGTATTCTGAAGTTCGTTAATAAAAGCAGCAATCGATTGAGGTAATTCGAGATTGATATGAATAGCCACTGCTCGTCCACCTATTGCCTTAATCTGTTCTACCACTTCCTTGGCAAGATTGGGACTGGAATTATAGGTGATTACTATATCATTGCCAGCTTTAGCAAGTTCAAGGGCCATCTCTTTTCCTAATCCTCTACTGCCACCAGTAATAAGTGCAATTTTTTTGTTGGCCATGGATAATTCTTTTATAGGAGATGAAAAAAAACGTCTGCCAGAGGCAGACGTTGGGTATACGATACAATAAAATAAATTAAGAAGTTACCTGCTTACGGATGATATTCAATGCGGCACCTGCTTTAAACCATTCAATTTGTTGTTGATTATATGTATGGTTGGCTTGAATAGTATCCTTGCTTCCATCAGCATGGGTGAATACGAGTTGCAGGGGCTGACCCGGTGCAAATTCGGTTAATCCGATAATATCGATTGTATCATCTTCCTGAATCAAATCGTAGTCGTTTTTATTGGCAAAAGTAAGTGCCAACATTCCCTGTTTTTTCAGGTTGGTTTCGTGAATACGGGCAAATGATTTTACCAGAATTGCCCTAACACCTAAAAACCGAGGCTCCATAGCAGCATGCTCGCGGGAACTGCCTTCTCCGTAGTTTTCGTCGCCCACCACAAGAGTTCCAACACCGGCTGCTTTGTAAGCCCTTTGTGTAGCAGGAACTGGGGCATATTCTCCGGTAAGCTGATTTTTTACTGAATCGGTTTTTTCATTGAAGAAGTTTACGGCACCAATCAGCATATTGTTACTGATATTATCCAGGTGACCGCGGAATTTCAGCCAAGGTCCTGCCATACTGATATGGTCGGTGGTACATTTTCCTTTGGCTTTTATCAGCAATTTCAATCCTTTCAGGTCAGTTCCTTCCCAAGCTTGGAAGGGGGCTAACAGTTGGAGGCGCTTACTTGCAGGATCAACCACCACATTTACCTGACTGCCATCGGCCGCTGGTGCTTGATAGCCGGCATCTTCTACAGAAAATCCACGGGGCGGTAATTCCTGACCGGTAGGCTCATCTAATTTCACTTGCTCACCTTTATCATTGGTGAGGGTATCGGTAATAGGATTAAAGGTTAAGTCCCCTGCAATAGCCAGGGCAGTTACCAGTTCGGGTGAACCTACAAATGCCATGGTATTGGGGTTGCCATCAGCCCGCTTGGCAAAGTTGCGGTTGAAACTATGCACAATGGTATTGCGTTCTTTTTTCTCAGCACCCACACGGTCCCACATACCAATACATGGTCCACAAGCATTGGCAAATACCCGAGCACCAATCTGGTCGAATACTTCTAAAAATCCATCTCTTTCTACTGTATATCTCACCTGCTCCGAACCGGGTGTAATGGTAAACTCACTTTTTAGGGTAAGGCCTTTTTCTTTTACTTGGCGGGCCAGACTAACAGAACGACTGATGTCTTCGTAAGAACTATTGGTACAACTACCAATCAAACCCACTTCAATTTTTGCAGGCCATCCGTTGGCTGCCACGGCTTCTTTCATTTTAGAAAGAGGTGTAGCTAAATCGGGGGTGAAAGGTCCGTTCAAATGGGGTTCCAGTTCACTTAGGTTAATCTCAATTACCTGATCGAAATATTTTTCGGGAGATGCATACACTTCAGCGTCTCCATTTAAATAAGGGGCGATGCTGTCGGCCAGTTGGGCAATTTCTTCTCTGCCGGTAGCTTTCAGGTAGCGGTGCATACTGGCATCATATCCAAAAGTAGAGGTGGTGGCACCAATTTCGGCACCCATGTTACAGATAGTTCCTTTTCCCGTGCAGCTCATGCTTTCGGCACCTTCACCAAAATATTCTACAATAGCGCCGGTTCCACCTTTTACGGTAAGAATGCCGGCTACTTTTAAGATTACATCTTTGGGGGCCGTCCAGCCACTCAATTTTCCGGTTAATTTAATACCTATTAATTTTGGCCATTTTAATTCCCAGGGTAAGCCGGCCATCACGTCGCAGGCATCGGCCCCACCTACTCCGATGGCAATCATTCCTAGGCCACCGGCGTTTACGGTATGGGAGTCTGTTCCAATCATCATACCTCCCGGAAAAGCATAATTTTCGAGCACTACCTGGTGGATGATGCCTGCTCCGGGTTTCCAGAAACCGATACCATATTTATTAGAAACGGAGGCAAGAAAATCATAAACCTCCTTACTTTCTTCATTGGCTACTTTCAAATCTTCATCTGCCTCCACTCTGGCAGTAATCAGGTGATCACAGTGCACGGTAGAAGGAACAGCAGCTGTAGGCCTGCCTGCCTGCATAAACTGCAACAAAGCCATCTGAGCCGTTGCATCCTGCATAGCTACCCGATCCGGTGCAAAATCAACATAACTTTTGCCTCTTTCAAATACCTGTAATGCCTGGTCGGGATGCAGGTGGGCAAATAATATTTTTTCGCTTAGGGTTAATGGACGACCTAACGCAGTTCGAGCTGCATCTACCTTGGCAGGCAGCGAAGCGTACACTTTTTTAATCATCTCAATGTCGAATGCCATAGTGTGTTTTTTTGTTGATATTTGCAGAAATAGTTATATATAAGAAATAAAAATGGCCTAAGGCCCACTTGGGAGCACAAAATTACCAAAAAAGCTTGGTGGCTCACAACTCTTTTGGCATTTATTGGTTAATTTTATCCATTGAGTTAACAACTTGTTAAGCGCTATGCAAAAAATAAGGGATTATATCGAGTTTAATGTTTTTGGCGTTTGCACCGTATTGGGCGAAAAATTTGGCATTGCCAGTTCTAGAATTCGACTCTGGTTTATTTATATCAGCTTTTTAACCTTCGGCTCTCCGATTATTATTTATATGATCCTTGCCTTTTGGATTAATATTAAGGAATCTATCACATTTGCAAAGCGCAATCCGCTTCGTAATTGGTAATTAAAGCCATTATAGGGCTTTTCTTATTCTCACCAGTTGTTCCAGTAAAGGTTCCAGTAAATGCAGGGGAAGCATATTGGCACCGTCGCTTTTGGCAACGGATGGATTGGGATGCGTTTCTATAAAAAGACCATCAGCACCTGCCGCAATAGCCGCTTTGGCTATGGTTCCTATCAGTTGCGGATTGCCGCCGGTAACCCCACTGCTTTGGTTGGGTTGTTGCAGCGAGTGGGTACAGTCCATCACCACCGGAACCCCGTGTTCTTGCATCCAGGGGATATTGCGATAATCTACTACCAAATCTTGGTATCCGAAACTATTGCCCCTTTCCGTTAAGATGATTTGATCGTTTCCGGCCTGTTGTATTTTTTCAACAGCAAATTTCATCGAAGGGCCACTGAGAAATTGTCCTTTTTTAACGTTCACCACTTTTCCTGTAGCCGCAGCCGCCTGCAATAAATCGGTTTGGCGGCAAAGGAAGGCGGGTATTTGTAAAATATCTACAAATGGAGCAG
>JBIINW010000254.1:0-3414 GCA_044337245.1 Sediminibacterium sp.
AAAAGATCGTCTGTTCTGTTTCATAAGTAAGCTTTGTATTGTTTAAAGATATTAATAAATCGAAAAGCAGGTGTAAAGAGTTTCCATAAATGGTTTTTATGAATGATCTAATTAGTTCTTGCTATTCTAAGGAATCAATCATCAGCTGAAAGTGTTAAGTAAGAGCTGCTAGAAATATTTCGGTATATTGTATCTAGAATTAACCCGCTTCTTCCTTTGCAAAAATTCAATTGAATTTCAGCTATTACGCATTATATAAGTGAGATTTCGGTTAGTGAGGCGCATATAAAATTGAAAACTTCTACTTGCTGGCAGGAAAAATTTACCGACTAAATATTATATTTACTTGTAGCCACCCATCTTCATATTTTAAACAACGTATATGCGCAAATATTTTTTATCCTTTCTGATAGCCTGTTTTCCGGTTTTTTTATTCTCCCAAGTAAAACAAGACGCCGCTTGGGTAGAGTCTCTGAAGAAAAATGCTTTGTCGCAGGTGCAGAGTAAAGCCAAAAACATTCAGGAAATGGTAGATATGGTTTTTAGCTATGGTGAGTTAGGTTTTCAGGAGTTTGAAACTTCCCGATACCTTACTGATGTGTTAGCGAAAAATGGATTTACCATTCAAAAAGATATTTCAGGTATTCCAACAGCGTGGATGGCAAAATGGGGATCGGGTAGTCCGGTTATTGCTTTGGGAAGTGATATAGATTGTATACCAAAAGCATCCCAAAAGCCAGGGGTAGCCTATCGTTCGCCTATAGTAGAGGGTGCGCCCGGACATGGGGAAGGGCACAATTCCGGACAGGCCGTAATCATTTATGCAGCAATAGCAGTAAAAAAAATAATGGAGGAAAATAAAATACCCGGAACCCTGGTAATATGGCCGGGTGTTGCCGAAGAATTGGTAGCCAGCAAGGCTTGGTATATCCGTGATGGATATTTTAAAAATATTGATGCCTGTATTTTCACCCATGTAAGCAGTGATTTTTCTGCCGATTATGGCGATAATGGTATGAATGGACTGGTTAGTATCAACTTCGATTTTGAAGGAGATGCAGCCCATGCAGCCGGTGCTCCGTGGCGGGGAAAGAGTGCATTAGATGCCGTTGAATTGATGAATGTAGGATGGAACTATAAGCGGGAGCACTTGAAGCCAACCCAGCGTTCCCATTATGTTATCCGCGATGGGGGCGACCAGCCTAATGTAGTGCCCTCTCAGGCAAGTGTTTGGTATTACTTCCGCGAAAGAACCTACGACGATATTTATAAAAACATGCAGGCCGGCATTAAAATCGCGCAGGGAGCCGCGATGATGACGGATACGAAAATGTCGTATAAAATTGTAGGTACCGCCTGGCCCGGACATTTTAATAAGCCCATTGCAGAAGCGATGTATAAAAATATTCAGCGGGTAGGTATGCCAGAATGGTCGGAGCAGGATGAACAACTGGCTATGGCGGTTCAAAAATTATTAGATGCACCGGAAAAAGATAATCAGGGTCGACCGATTAAGGGGATGCGGAAAGTAATTGATACGATCAAAGGGTCGGTTGCATTTTCGTGGGGTGGGGGATCGGATGATATAGCAGATATTTCATGGAATATTCCTACCATCGTTTTGCGCTACCCGGCCAATATTCAGGGTACCAAGGGGCATCATTGGGGAGATGCCATTGCTATGGCTACTCCTATTGCCCATAAGGGTTGTGTAGCGGGTGCAAAAGCTACTGCCTTAACGTTGGTAGATTTATTTACCAACCCAGCCCTACTAACTCAGGCAAAAGATTATTTTACCAATGTGCAAACGAAAGATCAAAAATATATACCCTTTATTTCAGCAAAAGATCCGCCCCCTGTTTACCTGAATAAGGAAATTATGGATAAGCACCGAGATAAGATGAAGGCGTTTTATTATGATCCCACTAAATATGGCACTTATCTGGAGCAGCTGGGAATAAAATATCCAACTTTATCGCCCCAATAGTACTCATTCATTTGCTGAAAGGGCAACCGTAAATTGGAGTTGAAAGGATTTCATATGATCCGTTAAGTGTGTATGCTGTTATTTTTGTTTAATTACAACCGCACTCACTACCGGTCTTTCTACTCCATTGTCGCCGGGCCGAACTAATAATTGGTTGCCCACCACCATACTGGTAGACCCGCCACCATCTAGATTAATCGCATTGGTGCAGGAAAGATCTTTTAACATAGCAGCCAATTCTGCAAGGTTCAATCCGGCATAGCCTGCCGAAGTATTATCACCCTCTACTGCCAGCACAATTACTAAGCCACTGCTATTGGCACCAATGGCAGATCTTGGCCGGGAAGTAGTATTATTAATATTGATTAATTCCGCCACATCGGAAATTTGAATGGTACCATTTCTGATCAACATGGGCGAACCTCCAATTGCAGCCGTGGTTACCCATCTGCTGCCTCCTACAGGGAATAACGCAGTAGGTTCCGCTTGGGGCGCAGTCCCTTCTGCATTGGGTGAGGGAGCTGGGTAGCTGTACACATCATTTAATCCAGCACCAACATGGTAAATCCAGGCACTAACTGGTTCTCCGGCTGTATTCATGCCAAAAGCGGCACGCGTTGGATAATAGGCTGTATTCACCCCATTCAACGAACGACTTACAGATTTGATATTAGCGCTTAACACGGTATTATTAAATTGCACCATGCTATAGGATTGATTGCTACCATAAAATCCTCCGTTTATGCAGGCATACACCACCCCGGTTTCCTCTTTATAAAAGTCACTCGGTTTTTTAGCCGCTGCAGCCAACACCGGTTTGAACTCGAAGTTTGTTTTTTTACTATCATACGCCAAACAAAAAGCCTTGGTTTTTTTACCTAGATATAGTGTATCGAAAAAATATAATTGAATGCCGCTGGGAAATGAGGCAGTGAGTAAGGTTGATAATTTCCAACCAGCGGGCAGGGTTAGTAAAGTGGAAGGGGGCGGCGTTGGTGTTGGGTTAACCGGCGGTACCGGCGTAACAGTCGTATTGTTGCTTTTTGTACAACCCGATAATATCAATAATGAGATGAGTAAAGAGTAGGTGAACCGTTTCATGGATTATTTTTTAATGTTGTAGGGAATAGGTAAACTGTATTCGAAATAAATTTTATTGATATAAAGGATCGGTAGCTTCCCGAATGGTTTCATAATAAAAGTATACTTCTCCCATATAACCGTATTTCCGATTAATCGCTATCATACTGTTCAGCATGGTTTTGTCTGCCCGGTATCCATCACCCAGTGAAGTAAGCATACCGGGAAATATCCTGTTTTTAAACTCAGCAGGTACCTGCGTGTCGATGGCTTTGAGCGTTTGTTCATAGGCATCAATTTTATAGCGGTACACCTGCGGAATAATAAAGTCGGCATATCCTTCTTTT
>JBIINW010000074.1:0-12133 GCA_044337245.1 Sediminibacterium sp.
AAAGATTTGCTAACCATGAGTAGTGGAACAGATTGGGATGAATCTTACTTGAATCCCCTCAGCGTAACTGCCGAATTGTATTATGGTACTGATGCAACAAAAACTGCCTTGTCGGTGAAAATGAAAAACCCTCCCGGGAAAGTGCATTATTACAAAAGTGGCGACACCCAATTATTGGGTTTGGTAATTGAAAAAGCTACCGGTGTTTCACTCAGTGAGTATGCCGCCGAAAAGTTGTGGAAACCGCTTGGGGCTGTTCATCCGGCTTTGTGGAGTGTAGACCATGAGAAAGGAGCTGTTAAAGCCTATTGTTGTTTTAATACCAATGCCAGAGATTTTGCCCGAATTGGTCAACTGATGTTGCAAGGGGGTAAATGGAATGGCGAAACCATTATCGACAGTAGTTATTTTGCCCAATCCATTACTCCCTGTATGGTAAAGGATAGAGAAGGTAATCCCTGCGACTATTATGGATATCAGTGGTGGATAGATCCGGAGCATCCCGAAGTATTTTATGCAAGGGGTATTTTGGGGCAGTATATCATTGTAATTCCCTCCAAAAAAACCATTTTGGTTCGGTTGGGTAAAAAAACTGCTAAAAAGCGAGTGCATACCGTGCCAACAGAAGTAAGGCATTTGATTAATTGGGGACTGGCATCCGAATAATTCAGTTTTTTTTCAATACGAACTTGTTGAAACCATGGTGAATGTGCCTTCAGTTGCAGTAGTTATTTTAAATTATAATGGTAAAAACTGGTTAGAACAGTTTCTGCCACAGGTTTTAACAACCGATTATCCGGGGGTGGAGGTTATTATTGCTGATAATGCTTCCACTGATGATTCTATAAGCTGGCTGAACCATACCTATCCTGCTATTAGATTGATACAACTATCTCAAAATCTGGGCTATGCGGGAGGCTATAACCGGGCATTGGAGCAGGTAGTAGCCAATTATTTTGTGCTATTGAATTCGGATGTATCTGTGCTGCCGGGCTGGTTGGGTCCATTGATTAATTGTATGGAATCGAACCCAAACATCGGGGCAGCCCAACCCAAGATTCGTTCCTTTCATTCGCCGGATTTTTTTGAATATGCCGGTGCAGCCGGGGGCTGGTTGGATGCCTGGGGCTATCCCTTTTCTCGTGGCAGGGTGATGGAAACAATTGAGCCAGATAAGGGTCAGTATAATGATAATGCCCCGATATTTTGGGCTACAGGTGCAGCTTTGTGTGTTAGGAGGGAAGCCTGGGTGGCGGCTGGTGGATTAGATGAGGTATTTTTTGCTCATCAGGAAGAAATAGATTTTTGCTGGCGCCTGCAATTATTGGGTTATCAGGTGGTGGCTTGTGGTAGTTCGGAAGTTTATCATGTTGGTGGAGGTACTTTGCCGGTTGGATCGAGAAAAGTGTACTTGAATTTCAGAAATAATCTGCTGATGCTGGGTAAGAACCTGTTACCGGTAGAACAATTCTATACGATACCCATTCGTTTTGCTTTAGATGGGATTGCCGCCTGGAGGGCCTTATTTAGCGGAAGGGGGGGGGAGTTCATTGCCATTGCCCGGGCTCATATGTTTGTATTGGGCTGGTGGATTCGGGGTAAAAACAAACCGAGTAAAGCCCGGAAGCCCATACGATCATTGGTTGGCGTATATAAAGGCATGGTGTTGGTGGACTATTTTTTGCGTGGAAAAAAACTCTTTTCTGAAATTATCCGGATTAACCCGTAATTATTTGAGTGGGAACCTTATTTTTGCAACGTAATAGAAAAATATGGCACACGAAACCACCGAAACCTCCGAAAAGGACATTAGCACCAACTGGGTTAGTTCATCCCGTTTTTTATTTTACTTACAGGTTTTTTGTATCCTGGCATTTGTATTAGGGGGATGTTACAAATTGTATAACCATCGGTATCCCGGTAAGCCGGAAGTGGAAGTACAGAAAAGTTCTCAATACACACCAGAATATAAATAAGCAACGAAAATTTTGTTTATCCCTCAGGGTTAATTAAATTTGCCGTTCACTAGTTCTTATACAACCAGCGAAAGTAGCTCATTTGGTAGAGCACGACCTTGCCAAGGTCGGGGTGGCCGGTTCGAGCCCGGTCTTTCGCTCAAATCCCGTTTGCGATAGCGGCCGGGATTTTTTTTTGCCCTGGTGGTGGAATTGGTAGACACGCAGGACTTAAAATCCTGTTCGCCGCAACGCGAGTGCGGGTTCAACTCCCGCCTGGGGCACGCAGAAAAGCCGACCGTATGGTTGGCTTTTTTTTGCAACTTTTGGAAAGTTCAGAACTTTCCAAAAGTTCTGAACTTTCCAAAAGTGGGGTACCTGTTTAGACTCCAGTCTACTTATTTAGCCTTTTTTCTTGTGTAACTTATGTTACCAACCTTCCATCGGGGTTGGTATACTTTTGTGTTAGGGTATTGAACGGTTATTCAAAGCCTAATATCCATCTTTAACAGTATAAAACTATAGAATGAAATCATTATCCAGCTATTACTTACCGCTAGCCGGCATTATAACCGGAGCTATTGGGGGTTATCTGTACTATTACTTTATTGGCTGTGCCGATGGCACCTGTATGATTACTTCCCGGCCAATGAATAGTACGTTATATGGTGCAGTTTTAGGGGGATTGTTGTTTAGTATGTTTCAAAAAGAAAAAAAATAAAAAATGCGTACAATTGAAACCTTAATCCGAGAGCAATCGGGTACGTTGGTAGATGTTAGAACACCTGCAGAATTTATGGGGGGGCATGCTGCCCATTCTATAAATATCCCGCTACAAGAATTACATCACCGGGTTACAGAATTGGCACAATTGCCACAACCCATTATGGTGTGTTGTGCTAGTGGCACACGAAGTGCCCAAGCTGCACGCTTTTTACAGCAGCAGAACTTAAAATGTGTGAATGCAGGTTCTTGGTTAAACGTAAATTATATTCAATCATTAATCGTATAAAGTATGCTTAGTTTTATTAAAAAATTATTCGGAGGGGGCACTTCCATTGATTTTGCTCAATTAGTAAAAAATGGTGCCCAAATTATTGATGTTCGCACACCGGGTGAATACCAAGGTGGGCATATCAAGGGATCGAAAAATATACCTTTGCAGGTTTTGACTTCAAAAACCACTTCACTCGATAAAACCAAGCCGATAATTACCTGCTGCGCCAGTGGTATGCGCAGTGCTTCAGCAAAAAGTGTTTTGTTAAAAAATGGCTTTACCGAGGTATATAATGGTGGGGGTTGGAATAGCTTACAAAATAAATTAGCATAAAATGGAACCACATTTTTACCAGGTGAATGTAAACTGGAATACCGAAAGGAAAGGGGTGCTTTGCTCTCCGGAATTAGATCAGGCTTTTGGAACCTGTATAGAAGTAGCCACCCCCCCCGAATTCCCAAAAGGAATACCCGGTATCTGGAGCCCCGAACACTTATTTACGGCTGCAGTAAGCAGTTGTTTAATGACTACCTTTTTATCTATTGCAGAAAATTCGAAACTTGTTTTTTCACATTTTAACTGCCGGGCTAAAGGTAAATTAGAGGTAATTGATGGCAAATTCCAGATGAGTGAAATAATTTTGGAACCGGTAGTTACCATCTCCAATGAAGCGGATAGAGATCGCGCTATGCGGGTGCTTGAAAAATCCGAGTCAGCTTGTTTGATTTCTAATTCAATTAAATCTAAGGTAACTATGAAGCCAAATGTACTAGTGGTATAAGAAGATAGATTGACTATAGTAAAAGGAGTATATCGGTAAAGCACAACTTTTTAATACATTCCATCCGGTTTGTAAGCGTAATAATTTAGTAACCTTTCAAGTAGGTTTTTGGGCATATTCCTGATTACATTGCCAGTAATTAATAAAATTTGTAAAAGTATGTTCGGCAGTGTTAAGCTAGTTGTTTTTGATATGGCGGGTACCACAATTGATGAAGACAATGTGGTGTACAAAACACTCCAGCAATCTATAGAACAGGCCGGATTTCCTTGTTCATTGAATCAGGTATTGGCCGAAGGTGCGGGTAGAGAAAAGTACCAGGCAATTCAAAATATTTTACAGGTATTCCATCAGTTAACGGAAGATTCAATTTGCAAGTCTATATACACCGATTTCGTTATTCGATTATCTGCTGCTTATCAGCATTTAGCGGTACAACCGATGCAGGGAGCTTTAGAACTGATGCATCATTTGAGGAACCAAAATTGTAAAGTAGTGCTCAACACCGGGTATAATATAACTACTGCCCAAACCCTTTTGCATAAATTAGGCTGGAAAGAATCTATCGATTATGATGCGCTAATTACCGCTTCTGATGTTTCTAATAGTCGTCCTGCTCCCGATATGATACAATTGGCCCTCCAAAAGTTTCAATTAAAAAATGGCAATGAAACGATTAAAGTAGGCGATTCCATTATTGATATAGAAGAAGGTCGCAATGCCGGATGCAGACTTTGTATTGGCATTACTACCGGAGCCCATACGAGGGAGCAACTGCAAACAGCTCAACCCGATGCAATTATCGACAATCTGTTACAATTAATCCCGCTGCTTCATTCTGAGTTATAACCCGCTTTTCCCAGCATGTGCATAACTCTTAGCAGTATTGTAGTTTTCCAGAAACAAAGTTTCATATTAGGGTAACCATTTGGTTACGCTAGGGCAACACAGGAAAGGTTTCTTTGTAAAACCTTAGCCATGAAATTTTACTGGATCCTTGCTTTGTTCAGCATTTCAGTGGTATCCGCACAAACTACTCCTCAGCGGAATGTATTTATCATAACTACCGATGGGTTTCGATGGCAGGAAGTGTTTTCCGGTGCCGATCCCGATTTGCTTTCCGATATCAATCGGGTAGCAGATACGGCCTTGTGTAAACAATTATTTGATGCGCCAACCCCCGAAGAGCGTAGACGTAAATTGCTGCCCTTTTTTTGGAATGTGCTCGCCACTAAGGGACAACTCAATGGCAATCAAAACTATAAAAATAAAGTTCAGGTAGCCAATCCGTATAAAATCTCTTATCCGGGATATCAAGAAATGTTAACTGGAAAAGCCAATAGTCGCCTGTCTCCCAACTTCCCTATCAATAATCCTCAAACTACGGTTTTAGAACATATCCAGTCGCTGGAGGGTTATACCGGTAGAGTGGCGGCATTTAGTTCGTGGAATATTATTCCCTATATTATCAATGAAAAAAAAGCGGGTATCCCGGTAAATTCCGGATACGAAATGCTGGTTGAAGAAGGGGATACCCTCAATGCATTAATCAATAAGGTACAACAATCCATACAACCAGCCGCTGCTACCCGAAATGATATGCTTACCTATTCTGCTGCTAGAAATTATATAGAGAAATCCCACCCGAAAGTATTGTTCTTGGGTTTTGGGGAAACCGATGAATATGCCCACAAAAATAAATACGATGGGTACCTGCAAAAAGCCCATCAATTCGATCAGTTTGTTGCCGATTTGTGGTATTATGTGCAAACCGACCCATTTTACAAAAACAATACCACTTTTATCATCACCACCGACCATGGCAGAGGGAAATATGCACGCAGCTGGAATTCTCATGGTTTTTGGGTAAGGGGCTCTGGAGACATCTGGTCGGCTATGATTGGTCCAGACCTGCAACCCTTGGGAGAATGCAAAACAAATGAAACTCGTTTATTGCAACATACTGCATCCACCGTGTTACAAATGTTGGGCATCCGAACAACCACTAATCCAGCCCTTAGTACCCTAACATTGCAGCGGGATGCCACTATTTCCACAATTCCCGCGGCAGAAATCCAAATATCGGTTAACAAAATACCACTAAGGGATAAGTAAAGTGTACTTAAAATTTTATTTAAGGTAGTTATTGTAACTTATTGTTTTACAATTAATTGTGGTTGTAAAAATAAGTTTTCATCATACCTTACCTAAAGGTATATATTTTGAATTTAAAATATATAGCCATTGGAAAAGAGTGGGAGGGTAGTGGAATGTTACGACAATAATCCCTGACGAGCCAAAAACTCAAGCTTGGTATTGGCATCAATCAATCGCTCGGTAAGTTCGCGATTTTTCTGGCGCAAATCAACCACTTCAAATGCTTTGATTATAAAGTTTTTGATATCTTCTTCATTCCAGGGTTTGGTAAGGTATTTATATACCTGTCCCACATTGATTGCATCAATTACAGCATTGATATCAGTATAACCTGTAATAAGAATACGTATTGGATCTGGATGAGATTGCAGAATCGATTGAAAAAATTCGATACCGGTTTCTTTGGGCATCCGTTGATCGCTCAAAATTACATGCACTTCTTCGGAGGCTAATATTTTTCTTCCCTCCTCGGCCGAATCTGCCGTAAACACTTTGAAAGTCCTACGGAAAGAGGCTTTGAAGGAGTTGATGTTATTAGGTTCGTCATCAATATATAATACATTGATATTTGTTTCTTCCATAATTTTATTGATTAAATTACGTTTCAATATAAAAATAAATCAAATCATTTGTTTTTCATTCATTTTTTTTTAAAAATCAGCTAAATTTCCACTAAATTTAAAAAAAATCGCAAGTAATGAGTAGTATTTCCCCCATTGATGAAGAGATTCGAATCAGGGTTTTCCGTGCAACGGATGATCCGGATTCGTGTTTGAAGTTTATTGAAGGCCACCGCAGGGTATTATCTATATATGGTATTGAGAATATTACATCCAATACCAACGATTGGATGTACCGACGTTCAATGTTTGTAATTGTGGTAGAAAAGTTGGATGGTTCTAAATTATATGGCGGAGCCCGCATTCAAATTGCGGATGGTATTCATCCATTGCCTATTGAAGATGCAACCGGTAAAATGGATCCGCGCATTTATGATATTGTTCGGGAACATGCCCAACAAGGCGCTGCAGAATTATCTGGCTTATGGAATTCAAAAGAAGTAGCAGGGTTTGGTATCGGTAGTCTATTTCCCTCTCGAGTAGCTGTTGCACTAGCCACCCAAATCGGTATCAATACTTTCTTTACACTTTGTTCTCCTACTACCGTTCGTTTTAAAGATTGGATTGGCGGACAAATCCTTACCGATGTGGGGAATAACGGCACATTCTATTATCCAAAAATCGATTTATTAGCAACAGCCGTTTACTCCGAAAATATCCTCGACCTTACCACTACCCATCCCCGCGAAAAAGAGAAAATCCTTTTCCTGCGCGAAAACCCCGAGCATATGGCCAAAGAAAAATCGCCGTTTAAAGAAAGTTATATTAATATTCATTACCAGCTTACGCTCAATATTGAAGACCCAACTGAGTTCCACATACATTATGAACCTTATGCCTTAGCAGCCAAAAAATAATCTACATGAAGAAAGTAATTTTGGCTTCCCTTAGCAATTTGCTAATGATTGTGATTCCATTACTGGGCAAACCTGCTCTAATGCTCGATTGGAAAATTTTATTGATGATAGCAGGAAGTATTGCCATGTGGCTTACCCAACCCCCTGTTTCAGTTCAGGAAACCAATGATAAGCAAAACAGTGATCGATTCTCAGTAATCCTTATACTGGCCATGTCTGCACTGGGTGTAATTGCACCGATTGTTGACTGGGCCTATTTTCATGAAACGCATAATCAGTTCGACTGGGTTACTGTATTAGGTATTGCTACCCTGTTATTTGGAATTTATTTCAGAGCCTGGGCAGTAAATACTTTAGGAAAATTTTTTACAGCAACAGTACAAATTAAAGACGACCATCAATTGGTTACCGGTGGGCCTTATCAAATAGTTCGCCACCCTAGCTATACCGGTGCTTTTTTAGCCATTGTTTCCAGCTCATTGATTTTGCATAGTTGGATAGGTTTTGTTATTGCCTTTCTCGCTATGTGTTTGGCTTACTATGTGCGGATTAATATCGAAGAGCGTGAGTTGATTGGAAAGTTTCAAGATAAGTACCTCCAATACAAGAAAACAACTAAAATGATCATCCCCTATGTATGGTAATTCTATAAAATCAGCCGGTATCTCTACTCATACCCTTTTTCCTATTTGGTTTTCCAGATTTGGAAAAACTTTTTTTTATGGACTGATTTTGTTGTTTTCATTTTATCAAGTACAAGCACAAGAACAAAAAATTCAAATTACCGGTTCTCAGCAATCGGTTATTTTGGCTGAAAATGTTGATTTTCTCGAAGATCCTACCAATCAACTTACAGCTGAACAAGTGCTGCAGTCCGGCAACTTCAAACGTTCTACCAACCAAATACCTGTTTTTAAAAATAGTGTTCAAAATGCCTGGTTTCGGCTGGATGTTTCTAATCAATCTGCTTCTTCCTCTTTGTTTTTGGATATCGCCTATTCTAATTTAAGTGAAGTAACCTGTTATCGGATAGATTCTGGAAAAGCTATTCTACTTGGGAGAGATGGAAATGCAGTTGAAACAGATTCTATTCAAAGAAAAACTACCCATTTTATTTTTAACTTACAGTTGCCGGTAGGTGCCGCTGGTAAATACCTCCTTCACATTAATAGTCGCCATCCTATCATTATCCCAGCTTCTGTTCATACCTATGAGGCTTTAAATGAAACCCTTAATGTACAAACATTGGTGGCGGGTATATTTATGGGGGTTATGCTGGTGATGCTGATGTATAACTTATTTATTTTTTCTGCCACCCGCGACCGTAACTACCTGCTCTATATTTTCTATATCTTTTTCCTTACCCTTGCTCAGAGTACACTTGCCGGATATGAATTTCGCTTTCTATGGCCTAACCATTTCTGGATCAATCGATATGCAGTGGTAATTACCTCCAGTTTATCGGCTATTTCGGGATTGCTCTTTACCATGCAGTTTTTGCAAACATCTGTAAATACTATCCGTTTTCACCGCATCATGCAGGCATTGATTGCAATATATGTGGTGGGGATGCTGCTTTGTATTTTCACCAATAATCTTTCTATCTGTTACCATATTCTCAATTACAATGGAGTTGCTGTTGTATTAATTGTGCTTAGCACCAGTATTTATTTGGTTAACAAAGGCTACCGGCCTGCCAAATTTTATATTTTAGCTTGGGCATTTTTCCTGATATCCTTCCTTATTTTGATTTTGCGTAATCTTGCATTCCTTCCTTATAATGACTTTACTACCTATAGTATCTATGTTGGTTCTTCTTTCGAGGTAGCTTTATTGGCCATCGCACTTGCAGATAAGATTAATAACCTTAGAAAAGAAAAAGAACATTCCCAGGCAGAAAGTTTGCGTACCCTTCAGGAGAATGAAAAACTAATCATCAATCAGAATGCCCTCCTCGAACAAAAAGTAAATGCACGTACGGAAGAACTCTTGAAAACCAACGAAAATCTCAGTTCCGCAATGGACGAACTGAAAGATGCGCAAATTCAACTCGTTGATGCCGAAAAAATGGCTTCCCTCGGTCAACTTACCGCCGGTATTGCCCATGAAATTAATAACCCCATCAATTTCGTGAAATCAAATATCGGTCCACTTCAGATGGATATCGACGACCTAATTAGTATCATTGATGCCTACAAGCCCCTTCACGATATTCCAGCCGATGAAATTCCTGATAAATTAAAAGAAGTTAAAAGGCTAAAAGATAAAATTGATATCGACTATCTGAAAACTGAGGTTGAAAATCTGGTAAGCGGTATCCGCGATGGTGCTGAAAGAACCGTAGAAATTGTAAAAGGGTTGAGAACCTTTAGCCGGCTCGATGAAGGAGAAATTAAAACAGTTAACATATACGAGGGACTAGATTCCACCATCGTATTGTTAAGGAATATGCTCAATGAGAATATCATCATTGAAAAGGATTACCAAGCCGATGGAGTGATTGAATGCTTCCCTGGTAAATTGAACCAGGTTTTCATGAACATAATCAGTAATGCCATCCATGCCATTAAACTCAAAGGTGATCGTACCGAGAAAAATTATATCCGGATATTCTCCAGAGTGGTGGATGGTATGCTAGAACTGCACATTAAGGATACCGGTGTAGGTATGCCGGATGAGGTACGCAGAAAAATATTCGATCCCTTCTTTACCACTAAAGAAGTGGGCGAGGGAACCGGATTAGGCTTATCCATTGTTTATAAGATCATCTTTATGCATTTTGGAAAAATAGATGTGCAATCCTCACCAGGTAATGGCGCCGAATTTATTATTTCACTCAATTATCAGTTGCCTGCTGCTATTAATAAATAAAATGATAAATGCCTAGTTCGGATGAGTCTAATATAAAAGTGCTGTATGTTGATGATGAACTGAATAATCTATTATCCTTTCAGGCAGCATTTAGACGGCGATTCGACATTTACATTGCAACTACAGCTTCGGAGGGACTCGAGATTTTAGAAAATACTGCCATCAGTGTTATCATTGCTGATCAGCGCATGCCCAAAATTACAGGGGTAGAATTTTTTAATATCGTTCTTCAGAAATTTCCCGATCCTATTCGTATTTTATTAACTGGCTATTCCGATATCAATGCGTTGGCAGATGCCATTAATAAAGGAGAAATTTTCCGGTACATCAAAAAGCCTTGGGACCAGAACGAACTCCTGAATACCATCTTAAATGCGCATGATATTTATGATACCCGCCGTCAGTTAAAACTTAAAATGGAGGAACTGGAAAGAGTTAATAACGAGCTTAATCGTTTTGTGTACAGTACCTCCCACGATCTTCGCTCACCACTTGCCAACATCATGGGTATTCTGAAAATGGCGAAGATGGATGCGAAACCAGAAACTGCCCCTACTTATTTTTCTATGATTGAGGGTTGTGTGAAACGAATGGATGTGTTTATTCATAAAATAATCGAATACTATAAGGGCATCCGACTCGAAAATGAAATTGAAGAAGTTACTTTTTCACAATTATTTGCTGAAAGTATTGAAATGAGTAATATGGTAAACCCAAAAATTCGTTTTACTACAAACGTTAATCAGCAAATTCCTTTTTTTTGTGATGCTTTCCGCTTGTCTCTCATTATTAATAACCTCGTTTCTAATGCGGTTAAATACCAGCGGGTTGATGAAGAAAATCCCACCGTTCAACTATTTGCCGAAGTTAATGAGCAGGAAGCCATTATACAGATAGTAGATAACGGCATGGGAATTATTGAAGACCATCTGACCAAAATATTCGATATTTTTTTCCGTAGTTCCGATTTTAAAAATGGGCTCGGTATCGGTTTATACATCGTAAAAGAAGCCCTGAATCGGTTGAAGGGTAAAATTGAGGTACAATCAACATTTGGCCAAGGCTCCCATTTTACCCTAACAATTCCCAATCAACCTGTTCCCATTACGCAAGTCGTTGACCAATCTTAGTATCAGTATTCGTAACTATACCCAACAGTGCCTAATAATTGCTTTTCTTTATTAAAACAATTTTCTGAGGTTTTTAAGCCCTTCTCGTTGTAATTATATTTCCAGGTGATATAGTTGTTTCCGGTTCGAGGTACCTGTATCATCTGAATGATATTGCCGGCCTCATTGTACGTGTAAACAAAGTCGGGCAGCAATTTTTTCGATTTTGAGTTGAATCGTACAATGTCGGTTAATTGTTGCTTGTCGTTGTAGTAATAATAGTATTTTTCAATTTCTTTATTCCGGCGAGTCCATGTTTCTTCCAGTACTGATTTTTGGTTATCGGTAGTAAAATTAACCCGCACCGTATCGCTTTGATTTCGGATAATATAGGCGTAGTCGGGTGAACCATCCTGCTTATAGTAGTACTGGTGGGCTTCGCCGGTTAGAGAAGATAAAAAGGTATCCTTGGTGGTAGATTGAATAAGCGTTGGTAACCCCGCTTCGTTATAACTATACAGAGTAGTAGATTCTACGCCTTTGTTATTGGATTCAGATTTTTTAAGTTTACCCATTTCATATTGGGTGGTAGTTCGCGATGTTTTTCCGTTTTGTAGAGATGTATAAATAATAATGCGTTTGCCATCTGTACTTACCTCTTCGGTAAGCAATGTTTCGGGGGTACTGTTAGCCGATTCCTGGGCGGTGGCTATAATCTTCTTCACTTTCAATGCCCGCAAGAGTTTATATTGCTTGTGGGTTTGTATATTAGCCATCAGGTCGTTA
>JBIINW010000255.1:0-3393 GCA_044337245.1 Sediminibacterium sp.
GGCCCGATGCAGCCATCACCGCTTTCTTGCCATCTATCCAGGGAGAAATAAAAACGGGTAACCCGCCACTAATTTGCTTACAAGATTTTCCAAGACTATCAAAAATTTCTATGGCACCTTTTGTTTTCCGACTGATTTCAGTGCTGATATACCAACCCTTAAATGCTTTTCGGTTCCCATACATTTTCCAGATTTCATCAATCACAAATCGATTCACATCTACTTCGTGTTGCATATTTCCGGTATCCCAATAAACACCACTGTCGTACAATCCAAAATAAAACTGCATCTCATACTTTTCGGCCAGGGTTAAATAAAGATCAATTAAATCGATAGGAGGGCGGTAGCATCCCTGCTGATCGATTAGATAGGGAGAGGGATACGTGAGGAAACGCCGGTAGCCACATCGGATAACAATTACGGTATCTATGCCTATGGCTTTCATGTGTTGAAAGTCTTTTTCCCATTCCTCCGGTCCCCAATTTTGATGGGGTATGTCGTGACTGATTTCGTCGATAAAAGTGCCGGTAATTTGCATACGGGGGTATTGATGTTAAGTTTCCGGGTTGTTGGATTTGTCGGATAAAGGTACCAACCAGCTTACTAAAAATGCTGGAATTGTAGAAACTAATACCCAGATAAAAAAGTGTGCATATCCCAGATAATCGCTGATGGCACCACTCATCATAGAGGCTATAGTATATCCAAAGTACGTTATGGCACTGCCAAATGCATAATGCGCCATCTGATATGGCCCGGGTGCAATCCGTTGCATTATGAATAAAATAATACCTATAAAGCCGAAGCCATACCCGAAGTGTTCTACAGCTATAGCGGTTCCGATTACCCATACAGAACTGGCCTGTGTGATCGCCAAATATGCATAGGCGGCAAAAGGCAAATTAAAAAAGGCACAAAGCAGCAGCAATGTTCCTCGGGTTAGCCCTTTATTAGAAACAAAGTAACCGGCTGCCAGTGAACCCAGCACAAATGCCGCTGTTCCATAGATGCCGGTAAGCAAGCCTACCGTAGCCTCTGATAAACCTAAGCCACCCGCATCGCGCGTTGCTTTTAAAAACAAAGGCATAATTTTTATCCCCTGCCCCTCAGCGAATCGGTACAATACAATAAATAGAATGCCGGCCCAGATATGTTTTTTTCTAAAAAAGCTCACCATCACATCTTTTAGCGTAATCCATACTTCGCGGGTGCTGGTTACTGATCTGGCCGTTGTTGAATCGGGCAATACACCCCGGTTGTACATACCCAATGCCAACATGATAACAGCATAAATGGCTAATACCACTGCCCAAGCATCCCGGTCTCCAATAACTGGAATAAGAATGCCTGCTAAAAATACCATGCCCCCGTTGGAGAAAAGCTTTGCAACATTATAAAAAGTACCCTGCCATCCTACATAGCGCGCCTGATCACTGGCGGATAACTCACTAAGATAAATACCATCCGCCGCCATATCCTGCGTAGCACCAAAAAAGGCAATCAAAAAGAACAGCGTTACTGAAAGGGGAAAAAAGGTTGCCGTATACAAGGAAAGTACCGAAAGCGCAAACAAAACGCCACAGGCAATTTGGGAAACCTGGATATAGAACTTTTTGGTTTTGTACAACTCCATAAAAGGACCCCATAACGGCTTAAAACTCCAGGGTAAAACAATGATGCCCGTCCAAAATGCAATCTGACCATCCGAATACCCCAAACTCTTATATAAAAGCGAGGCTACCGTTCCGCCCAGCACCAAATTGGGCAACCCCATCGCAAACCAGGTAGTAGGAATCCAGTAAAAAGGATGCCGGGATGATTTTTTTTCAGCATTTGTCATACAGTAGTCCGAAAATTATTAATTAAAAAATTTAAAAACTATAGGTGAATTTATAATTTTTTTAATTTAGTAGTTCCTAATCACCGCAAATACATGCAAAATAACCTGATTTTTTCCCGATACAAGCCCTTCCGGATTGTAATTCTTGCCATTTTATTATCTTTTTGCATGAGTTGTGGTAAGTCAGGCACAAACGGTGGAGGAACCACACCGCCTACTCCCACCCCAACTCCCACCCCACCATCACCTGTTTGGGATGCCAATGCAATGCGGGGGGTATGGGTAACAACCACAGCTAGTACCGCATTGGATTCAAGGGAAAATATTAAAACCATGGTAAGCAGTTGTAAAATTGCCGGCATCAATCATTTATTTATTGTAGTATATAACAATGCCCGAACCATTTACCCGAGTGCAGTTATGCAAAACCTAATCGGGAAACAACAGTTGGAGAAGTTTGTGGGCCGAGATCCTTTACAGGAATGTGTGGAAGAAGCCAAAGCGCAGGGTTTAAAAGTGCATGCTTGGTTTGAGTATGGATTCTCCTCATCTTATTCGGCCAATGGCGGACTCATTGTGGCAGCAAAACCCAATTGGGCAGGAAAAGATCAGGCCGGAAATCTGTTGGTTAAAAATGGATTTGACTGGCTGAATGGCATTCATCCGGAGGTTCAGCAGTTTATGATTGATATGTTTAAAGAAGTGGTAACCAAATATGATGTAGATGGCGTGCAGGGCGATGATCGATTGCCCGCCATGCCTAGTACTGGTGGATATGATGCCTATACAGTTGGGTTGTACCAGTCCGAACATGCCGGCGCCTCCCCGCCCCCGAATCCGGCAGAAGTGAATTGGGTAAATTGGCGGGTAAAAAAATTAAACCAATTTGTAAAGCGCTTGCGAACAGAAATACGGCAGATTAAATCTTCCATTCAACTGTCTATGTCTCCAAGCCCTTTCCCATGGGGAAGAGATGAATATTTACAAGACTGGCCTACCTGGGTTGATAGTGGTTGGGTAGATGCTGTAATACCTCAGTGTTACCGATATGATATCGGTGCTTACAATACCGTATTGTTGCAACAGAAATCCTATCATAGAAATACCACCATACCTTTATATTCAGGGGTATTATTGCGTTCTGGAACCTATACGGCAACAGATGCCTTTTTAACCCAGATGATTCAAAGTAACCGGAACAATGGCATCAAGGGGGAGACCTTTTTCTTTTATGAAGGCATTAAAGACCGGGCTGCCTGGTTTCAGGGTCAGTATCCTTTTATAAAATAAATTATGCTTACAAGAAACTTGTTGGTAGCGGCATCAATTATTGCCGGCACCCACGCAACTGTTGCTGCACAAAATCTTACCCGTTGGGTAGATCCTTTTCTCGGAACCGGCGGCCACGGCCATACTTATCCAGGTGCTACCCGCCCATTCGGCATGGTTCAACTAAGCCCCGATAACGGAACAGAGGGGTGGGACTGGAGCAGCGGCTATCACTACAGCAGCGATAGCATTGCCGGCTTTAGTCATACCCATCTCAATGGAAC
>JBIINW010000075.1:0-12029 GCA_044337245.1 Sediminibacterium sp.
TGATCTGCAAGGAAAAACCTTATTACCCGGATTTATAGACGCACATAGTCATATATTAACGGTAGCAGATGCAACTGTTCAAGCAAATCTTAGTCCTGCCCCTGTGGGAAAAGTAGCATCTATAGCTGATATTATTTCGGCTTTAAAAGAATTGAAGCAGCAGCAAAATTTTAATGATACAGATTTATTGGTTGGCTGGGGATACGACCAGGATTTTCTAAATGAAAAAAGACACCCTACGGCAGCTGAGCTTGATCAATTTTTTCCTAATAATCCTGTGATATTGATGCATACTTCCGGTCATATGTTGGTTGCCAATACCAAGGCGTTTACAATCTCCGGTTTATCTGCTGCAACCAGCGACCCGGTAGGTGGAACATTTATTCGTAAAAAGGGCAGCCAGGAACTGGAAGGTTTGGTGCAGGAAATGGCCATGGCTGCATTTACGACTTTAACCAAAAAGTCGTTATCGGATGAACTAGAATTTAAAAAGTTGCAGGCAGCACAAAAATATTATGCCAGTTGCGGGGTAACAACGGCCGCAGAGCATTTGCTGATGGCAGAAAAGATGCCCCTTTTAGAAAGAGCGGCTTCTAGTAATCAATTATATTTGGATATTGAGGCAGCACCTGCTTTTTTGATGGCAAAAGAAGTTTTGGGAACTGGAAAGATTACTTGGGGTGTATTTAAGAATCATCTTAAATATTGTGGATTGAAAATGGCAGTAGATGGTTCGCCCCAGGGTAAAACAGCTTTTCTTACCAAACCCTATTTAACTCCAGTACCGGGTTGTGCGAAGGATTGCAAAGGATTTCCGAACTTAACGCAAGAACAGGTGAATGGGTTGATGTTGGCCTGTTATAAGAATAATGTACAGGTATATTCGCATTGCAATGGAGATGCCTCGGTGGATATGATGCTGAGAGGACATGAAAATGCAATCAAGCAATTAAACGATACCGGTAATAACCGGAGAACCATCATTATCCATTCTCAAATTATGCGTCCCGATCAGTTAGCGCTGTATAAAAAGTACAATATGGTGCCCTCCTTTTTTACCAATCATACTTTTTATTGGGGCGATATTCATTTGGCCAATTTAGGCAAAGAAAGGGCTGACTTTCTTAGTCCTATGAAATCTGCTATGGATAAAGGAATCACCTGCTCTAACCATACCGATGGTGCGGTTACACCCATGGATCAGCTATTTTTATTATGGACTTCTGTAAATCGGTTATCACGTAATGGTGTAGTGGTTGGTGAAGCAGAACGGATAACTCCTTATCAAGGATTAAAAGCATTAACGATTAATGGTGCTTATGAATATTTTGAAGAATCTTCAAAGGGTACATTACAAGCTGGTAAGTTAGCTGATATGGTAATATTGGATAAAAATCCAGTAAAGGTACCTGTAATGGAAATTAAGGATATACAGGTTTTGGAAACTATTAAAGAAGGGAAGTCTGTTTATAAAAAATAGGCAGGGTTTATTGTAGTAATTCAGTATGATTGATTGTTGATTTCAATTGATAAATTTGTGAAATGGAATACTTATATAGACTGATATTACTGGTTACCGGCTTAGTACATTTGTTACCCTTTAGCCTGGCATTTTTTACAAATCGGATTCCCAATTCTTATGGAGTTAGTATTTCCGACCCCAATATGCAGTTATTATTACGGCACCGGGCTTTTTTATTTGGCATAATTGGATTTGGATTAATCTTCTCAGCTATTAAAAAGAAGTATTATCTGGCTGCCTCGGTGGTTGGCTTAGTTAGCATGGTTTCTTTTATATGCCTATACTATTGGATTGGGGATATCAATGCGCAGTTGCAATCGGTAATGTGGGTAGATATGTTGGTTGGTGCTGCATTGTTGTTAATTACGGTTTTGTATTATAGACGCAGCAAAAATGCGAAGAGTAATCAGTGATTTTTTTGTTCATTCTGTCCTAATCTTTTTATATGACTTCCATTCCCTTCCAAACCATCGATTGGGCCAACATTGAAAAAGTTACTTATCCAGGCGAAACGGGTACCGCCTATTGGCAGACCCAGCAGTGGAATGGTTTACGAGTTCGAAAGGTGGAATATTCTCCCGGTTATTTAGCAGATCACTGGTGCCAGAAGGGGCATATCGTGCATTGCTTGGAAGGGTCTTTTATCAGTGAGCTAAGCACCGGTGAAAAAATAGTATTGAGTAAGGGTGATACGTATGTTGTATCTGATAACCTGAGTTCGCATCGTTCTATTACGGAAGAAGGTGCTAGTCTATTGATTATTGACGGGGATTTTTTGAAGTGAGGTTTGTAGTGCATACAATATTTACATGATATGTATATTGCCATTGATTTTAATTGTGATTCTACAATTAACGAAGTCTTTTATGAGTAAAATAAAACTTTCTGTATGTCTAGATCAATGTGCTTCCTTGCAAAAGTTATTTTATTTAGGTTAGTGGATGTTGGAAAAAGGTTATAGAGCCAGCGGCTCGATTTCTACTATATATCTACAGATTTTAATCCATAGCATTTTCTAGCACCCAAGGTATAGAGTGCTGTAGGCACGTTGCATATTTTATGTGGTCATTTAACAACTATATCGGCCGAACCTATGGTTGTTCTCCTTGCATCTTACTTGTTTTTTATCAACGGATTAAAATCCGTTGTTGGAGTATTTGTGGAGACTACGCAACTTTGTTGGCAGTGACTAATTTTTAACCCCCCTGTTTTGTAACTGTGGTATGGAGCAATGTTTATAATACGCCAATTATGCATCAATAACGCCATTCATATGCCTTTCTTCGATGTTTTGTTCGTTGGCCGGTAAGTGAAGTTTAGCAAAACTTAGATAACAAGTGAAAAGATAATGGTATATCGAAATCTAAGTTCTAGAAATAGTAAAAAAGAAGTATAAAATAAGAAGATTGATTCATAGAGCTTGATTATTAGCAACTTATATCAAACCATCCTATTGAATTCCCCATTATAAATAACCCCAAACAGATGCTGACATTTTAACGTTACACCTTGCAAGTGCTTAACATTTATAATATCCATAAATAGAAATACAATAATCTCCATTTATCAAACTAAAAGTTTAGAAAAAAAACGGCTGCTTCTAGTTTTAGGGGCCAATATTTAGGTATATTTACTTGAAATATTAAAAGCATAAAAATGTTTAAAAAATTTACCACTGCAGACAAATTATTATTTATTGCTGCCCTATCATCTTTGATTTTTTCCGAAATACTATATTTCCAAGGTGAAAAAGCAGATGGTACTTTTATTGGACTATGGGTTCCTTCAATTTTAGCATTCGGCATTTATTTAAAATTAATTAATAATTCAAAAAATGACTGATATAATACCCTATTTCGCTGGCTTTATTACATTACTTTTTGGAGCAGGTTTTTTATTAGCATTAAAATCTAATAAACGGGAAGAGTAATTTTACATCTTGCACCATCATGCAAAGAATCTTTTTTTAATTAAATTTTTGCATACTGAAAAGTGTTTATCTTGTAATACTCACAATTACAAATACTTTTCATCCTCTTCAGCTTTTGGTTTTTATCAAATTAGCTATTGGGTTAACTATATTGCATTTAGCCAGTAAGGTTTTTTCCAACGATAATTTACATCTTAGTAATTTTTTTCAATGCTTACCTTGCTCCAAAGGAGGCAGCGTGATTATTTTTACAAACAGATACAGACTTAGAATAATGAATATATAAGAAGTGGAAACAAAATAGCTCTGCCTGTAATTGAATGCAGGAGAACCATTAAAACGGAGTATACTATATCAGATTAAAGTTTACTTAATCATTGTATACATCAGCCAATCTTTCTGTAAATCATTACCCAATATAAAATCAGTATCTCCAAAAATGCGAAAGCCAAAACTGGTATAAAATGCCAGGGCTTTTGCATTTTCTTTCCATACCCCCAGCCAAACAGTGGGTAAGTCATTTTCCTTTGCATACTGCAATGCATATTCCATCATTGCTTTGCCAACTCTCTTACCTTGAAATGCCTGTAAACAATATATGCGACTGATTTCAAGGGCAGCTGACTGATTTAAAAGGGGGTGAGAATGCTTCTTTAAAAACAGATACCCTGCGGGAGCCCCATTATAGCTGGCGAGTAGATGCAGGTAGCCCGGTTTACCCATTTCTGCCTTTAGCTGTTCAGCAGTAAACTGCTGCTCCATAAATATTGCCATATCCTCCGGCGTGTTTACCGGAGCAAAGGTTTCTACAAATGTGGTACGACTGATGTAGGCCAATAAATCTGCTTCCGAAGAAAGGAAGGGTACAATTTGAATCATACTATCCAACGCTGGGATTTTCAATAACCATCGCACTGGCTCCTCCTCCCCCATTGCAAATAGCGGCAGCACCATACCGCTTATTTTCTTGTTGTAATATATGAATCAGCGTAACCATAATTCTCGCACCACTGCATCCAAGGGGATGCCCCAATGATACAGCACCACCTCGGGCATTTAAGTTGGCTGCGTCTATGTTCAACAATTGCTGATTGGCCAACGCTACAACTGAAAATGCTTCATTGATTTCAAAATAACTGATATCCTCCATACTCAGATTGGCTTTCTTCAATGCCTGTGGCAACGCTACAGCGGGAGAAGTGGTAAACCATTCCGGTGCCTGTTCTGCATCGGCATAACTGCGCAAAATGGCAAGCGGTTTTAAACCCAATGCATCCGCCTTTTCGCCATCCATCAATACCAAAGCCGCTGCACCATCATTCATGGTAGAAGCATTGGCAGCAGTTATAGTACCATTCTTATCAAATGCCGGTTTTAATTGGGGTATCTTGGTAAAATCTACCTGAAAAGGTTCCTCATCTTTGTCTATAAAAACAGACCCCCCCTTTTTTTGCGGTATTTCTATGGAAACGATTTCAGTAGTAAATAGTCCGGACTCAATTGCTTGCCTACTTCTTCTATAACTTTCTATGGCATAGGCATCCTGTTCAGTTCTTCCAATTCCATATTTAACGGCACACAATTCTGCCGCATTGCCCATAGGGTATTGATGATACACATCGGTTAATCCATCCAACTGTAATCCATCAGCCAAGGTTGTAGCCCCGTATTTATTTCCCCAGCGGGTATTTGCATGATAAAACGGTACATTGCTCATACACTCCATCCCTCCTGCTACCACCACTTCTGCATCCCCCAATAAAATGCTTTGTGCCGCCATGGAAATTGCTTTCATTCCACTAGCACAAACCTTATTTACAGTAGTTGCCCGAACGGAATCCGGTAATCCTGCAAATTTAGAACATTGCCTGGCAGGTGCTTGTCCCAACCCCGCCTGTAATACCGACCCCATAATCAATTCATCCACTAACGACACATCAATACCCGCTTTTTCACAGGCTCCCTTTACTGCTGCTGCTCCTAGTTGAGTAGCTGATAATGATTTGAATTGTCCGCCAAAACTTCCAATAGGTGTTCTAACGGCTGAGAGTATATACACAGTTTTGTTTTTCATATACATTGATTATGCTAGGGTTTCCCCTTCAGGGTTTACTAATTGTATGCCAGTTTTGGTAAAACTGATGATTTGTTGTTTGTATAAATGACCCGTAGTCATTTTAAAAGTTTTCTTGCTCATCCCAAAATATTCATAAATACTTTCGGGCGTTGATTTATCGTTGAATGGCAGATACCCATTGTTTTCTTTCAATAAGCGCACTAACTTTTCAGTTTCATCTTCCACTTTCGCAAAGCCGGGCTTTCCCAATACCACATCGATTTTTTCATCGGGGCGGATTTTTTTTATGAAGCCGGTAAAATGATCGCCTTTCTGTATTTGGGTAAATATTTCACTGCTGTGCAGGATGCCGGTAAACTGGTAATTGATAATCATCACCCACCCTAATTCGGATTCTCTGTACGCTACTAAATCCACTACATCCAGCTCCTTAAGTGGACAGGGCATAGTATTAAGCAACGACTCAATTTTTTCCGTAGCAGCTACCCGCCCCGTTTGCTCGTCGATATACAATTTTACCAGGTACTTGCCCCCTTTCCGCATAATCCCCAACTGCTTCGATTGTGGAACAAACAGGTCTTTCATCAAGCCCCAATCTAGAAAAGCCCCTTGCTGGGTTACGGATACTACTTCCATCAGCGCAATGTCTCCCACTAGTGCTTTAGGAGTTTGCGTGGTGGCAATCAGGCGGTTTTCGGAATCGTGATATACAAAAACTTTCAGCTCGTCTCCTACCCTCAGATTGCGGGGTGCAAAGCGTTTGGGTAATAAAATGCCCTCCCGACCATCATCCAGATAAAAACCGAAATCGGTTTTACGCTGAACGGGTAATAAATGGTATTGCCCGGCCTGCAGGGTCTCTTCTTGCATGAATTTGATTTATTTGGCAAAGGTACAATACTTACGGGATGTTATCGAGGGGCGTTCCAGTAGCTTGTTACTATCTTTTTTCGAATGAATAACTTGTTCACAGCAGGCTATTTTAACGAAGTTATCTATTGCAAATGATGGGTTTAGAGTAATTTAGAATATTTAATGGATTCACTTACCCAATCATTGTATATCCGGAAAATACCTGTTGCATGCGTCGAACCGGTTGGTTGTTGTTTATTGTAATTTGCACGCATTCTCCTGCTTTTACGCAACAGGTGAATGGGCACTGGTATGGGGTTGGTATTGTGCAATATCCACGGCAAAGTAATAGTTATTTATCCGAATTGGTTTTGCGACAAAAAGGATCGCGAGTTTGGGGTGAATTTATTTATTATTTTAAGGATAGCGTATTAACGGTTCCTATACGCGGACAATATGATAAATCTGTAAGAACAGTTCATTTGAATCCTTTTCCGGTTGTATATTTTCAATCGCAGAGTGCCTCAAGGGGGCTGTATTTAAAAATGGAGGGCTATTTTAAATTAGTAGCTTCTAAGGCAGAATCTTCCTTGCAAGGATTGTTATTAAGTGGATCTGAGTATCGCTATATGGCTCCGGATATTAAGTTTAAACTGGTTAAATCCAATGACACCCTTCCGCTGGTGAAGGAACCTGAAGTAATTGAAGCACCTAAAGAAAAGCGTGTACAGGTATTTAAAAACGTACCCGTTACTCCCCCCCCTCCTGCTATTATCCCTGCAGCCCCTCCTCCTCCCAAAGTGGTTACTGCCCCCGCCTTGGTAATCGCTCCTTTACTTCCGCCTACAACCGAGCGAATTGCAATCGTTTTAACGAACCGAGATCGAGAACAGGAGGTATCCAAGATGCTGGAAGTTGACAATGATGAACTGCGATTAGAATTATATGATAATGGACAAGTGGATGGCGATTCTATTTCACTGTTACTGAATAATCGTATGGTGGTTGAAAAGTCGATGTTGGATATCGCAGCAATCAAAGTGAATATTAAGGTAGACACTTCCCTTGCCTATAATGAATTGGCTATGTATGCCCATAATCTCGGAAACTTTCCGCCCAATTCGGCCCTGTTGGTATTATGGGATGGAAAAATTCGGTATGAGATTTTCCTCAACAGCAACCTAGATAAAACGGCTATTCTTCGCTTTCGGAAGAAAAAGAAACCCCCAACCCCGTAAATAGGTAACCTTATTAATTATTCAAATAATTCCGGTTGCTGGTTATCGGTATTAGCTGGCTGATTCCAACTCATCTCAATACTCTTATGGAATTCGGTAAGCTTGGTGCCCACTGCTTTCCAACCAGTAACTTCTACCATTTTCGCAACTTTAAATGTGGCTTTGCGCACTTGTTGTCCCTTTCCGGTAGATACTATCAATAAGGGTTCCGATTGCGTAGTAACAGTAACTAAATAATTGCCTGCTCCTTCCTTAATAAAAGTAAAAGGCGTTTTGAGAGTGCTGGTTTCTATTACAAATCGTTTAACGTTGAATTGCTTTTTATCCTGATCGAGGTACACCGCTGCAATCACCTGCTCGGGCTGATATTTTTCTATCAACACGATATTTTCTGCATCAAAGCGTTGATTCATTTCCGTGTCGGTAATCTCATAGGTACCATTCTTGCTAAAAACAATTATTTTTTCATCTTCAAAACTACCCAGGTACTTGCCCTTTCCTTCGGTGTTTAAACGGCCAAATTTATCATCGAACCACAATTTTCTTCCAGCCAGGGTACTTTTTCCAGCTTCCTTCATGCGAATCGATTTCACACTGTATTTGGTTACCTGGTTGCCTATGCTGCCTCTTCCTTTAATTTCCAATTCTTCGAAAAAGAAGTCAAATTCTTTGATGCGGGCAGTAGAGGTAGAACTCAGCACTATGCGAACTGATTCTGCCTCGCCATTGGGATTGGCCGAAAAATAATGGACCCTCGAACGTTCCGAACCCTTGGTTAAATCATATTCCTTATCGCGGGTAATGCCGGTAACATTGAATCGTTTTGCAAAGCTGATGCCGGTTTTGCCATCCACATAAATCATATTATACGTACTACGCTCATCACTTTTCTGAAAAACGGCAGCAAAAATAATATCCTTTCCGATAAATACTTTGTCGGCTACCTTTACCACTTTCATAGTCCCCGACTTGGTAAATGCGATAATGTCGTCATAATCTGAACATTCGCAAAAAAATTCATCTTTCTTTAATCCCGTACCAATAAATCCTTCCGCACGATTGATATAGAGTTTGGTATTTGCAATGGCTACCTGCTTTACCTGAATGGTATCGAACTCTTTCAGCAGGGTTTTTCTTTCTCTGCCTTTGCCATATTTTTTTAACAGATTTTCATAATACTGTACTGCATAATCGGTGAGATTTTCCAGATCAAATTCTACTTGCTTGATATCATTTTCAATAGCCAGAATCTGCTCATTCAGCTCATTGATATCGAGGCGGTAAATTCTTCTTACAGGCTTCTCTGTAAGTTTCAGTAAATCTTCTCTTTCTATTGCACGCTTCAGTTTTTTCTTATAGGGTACAAAGGCTTTATCAATGGCTTCCAGCACTTTTTCCCAAGTCTCATGCTTTTGTTCCAGCTCTTTGTAAATCTTTTCTTCGAAGAATATTTTTTCCAGCGAAGTATAATGCCATTTTTCTTGAAGCTCGGCTAATTTGATTTCCAACTCCAGTTTTAATAGTTCTCGCGTATTATTGGCAGAAGAACGGAGTAAATCGGATACAGTAATAAACTGAGGTTTATTGTTGTAAATCACACAAACATTGGGAGAAATGCTTACTTCACAATCCGTAAATGCATACAGGGCATCAATAGTAATATCCGGAGAAATGCCTGGCGCCAACTCAATCTGAATTTCAATTTCAGCGGCATTCAGGTCGATTACTTTTTTGATTTTTATTTTACCCTGATCATTTGCCTTGGTGATACTTTCCATCAGTTGATTGGTGGTAACTCCATAAGGCACATCCCGAATAACCAGTGTTTTTTTATCCAGCTCTTCTACCTTGGCCCTTACCCTTACTTTGCCACCCCGCTTTCCATCCTGATAGGCCGTAACATCAATCATTCCGGCTGTTTGGAAATCGGGAAAGAGTTCAAACTTTTTTCCCCGAAGGCATTTGATGGAGGCATCAATCAGTTCACAAAAATTATGGGGTAATATTTTGGTAGATAATCCAACCGCAATCCCATCTGCGCCCTGTGCCAACAATAAAGGGAATTTCATAGGCAAGGTGATGGGTTCCTGCTTTCTTCCATCATAACTCAATTGCCAGCGAGTAGTTTTTGCGTTGAAAGCTACTTCCAATGCAAACTTCGACAAGCGGGCTTCAATATAACGAGGCGCTGCTGCCTGATCACCAGTTCTTACATCTCCCCAGTTTCCCTGGGTTTCTATCAACAAATCTTTTTGTCCCAGATTTACCAATGCATCTCCAATACTGGCATCGCCATGTGGGTGGTATTGCATGCTCTGACCAATGATATTGGCTACCTTATTAAAGCGACCATCATCCATGTCTTTCATCGAATGCAGAATCCTGCGCTGCACAGGCTTCAGCCCATCTTCCATAGCGGGTACCGCTCTTTCTAATATTACATACGAAGCATAATCTAAGAACCAGTTTTTATACTGACCTTGTACGCCGGTTTCGTTTTCAAATACGTTACTATCTCCTTTTCCTTTTGCCATAAATTGCTATATACGAATCCTCATTCTTTATTTGCCAAGTAAAATGTATCTATAGGGCCTTCCTCCAATGCATTCAATTCTAACATCACAAAATCTGTTTCGGCTACTACTTCATGCCATATCCAAGGGTAGATATGCACTTCCACCGGCGAATTCAGTTGATAGGTGCCCGTTTCTTCCGTTTGCAGGTTTCGCCAGTTAAGGGTGGCTTCTCCACTCAACAACAAAAATTGCTCCGGATTTTTATTCACGGATAATCCTTTGTGATAATGCCTAGCCCCAATAGCACCCGCTTTTCGATAAAAGACCATATATTCTCCCGAACGTTCCGTAGAAAAAAAATGTACCTGCCCCCGGGCATCTTCACTTTTCATGGGTACCGGTATGATGTCGATTTGTTTTTT
Source organism: Sediminibacterium sp. (assembly GCA_044337245.1). Lineage (GTDB taxonomy): Bacteria > Bacteroidota > Bacteroidia > Chitinophagales > Chitinophagaceae > Sediminibacterium. The sequence goes on from JBIINW010000075.1 coordinate 10,558, forward strand.
CATTTATGCTGGGTTCTCTGCGCTGTTTGCTAATGCTAATCGGATTTGTGTTTCCTTCCATCCCTTATTTTTCTCATCCTGCCATTCAACCTGATTGTTCTCAGCCATCAATCGCAAACGCCAGGCAATAATGGTATCCGTTAAACCAGATTTATTTTTTGATAATAAACCCGCTGTTATTTTAGCTAGCTTCTGCCATTCGGATGTTACGGATTTCTTGATTTCTGCATCATACATATCGATAGACTTTGCCACCAGTTTTTTGCCGCCTTCTAAAAAGCGAACCAGTGATTCCTGCGATAACAAACGATTCCACTCTTCCGGATCTACTTCCCACTCACTGCCCGTTATGGGCCGAGCCAGTTTCTTTGCCTTCAAAAATTCTTTGGGCTGTATCTCATGCAAATGCGTGGGATAAAAAATGCCACCCTTTTCATTCATGAAAGGAAGATTATTCATAAACAATACCATTACTCTTCCTGCAAAAGGCTTCAGAAAGGGTAATATCCAGTAATAGCCACTTACATCATGACTGTTCTGTCCCATCCAAATCCAGAGTTCTTCTTCTGGTTCGGCCTCTAATGATTCCGTGATAGCTTGTATGGTCTCTTGATCATTTACCAATTCAATTTGGTTTTCATAGGGAGAGCCTTTCAGTACTTCCTGCCACCAATCTTTTCTTTGCTGATGGGTTGCTTCGGTATTTTCGACTGCTAAGGGACCGGTTGCATAATCATCCTTTATAATATATATGGTGCCAGATAAACTCTCATCTAAGGCAATTGCTTCCTGCAGAATAGTCGCATTCAATTCTTCAAATACTAGGTGTTTCATGTTTCGTTAATTGGTTACTATATCCAGTTCTATGCGAAGGTTATCAATAATTTTTTCCTGCCGTTCGGGGGTATTTTTGCCCATATAAAAATCCAAAATATCAAAGATGCCCACTTCATTATTGATGGTTACCAGTTGCTTGCGCATTTCGGGGCCGATGAATTTTCCAAACTCTTCAGGACTAATCTCTCCCAACCCTTTGAATCGGGTGATTTCGGGCTTGTTGCCTAATTTCTTTACCGCTTCTCTTTTCTCCGTTTCATCGTAACAATAAATCGTTTCCTGCTTATTTCTCACCCGAAATAGCGGTGTTTCCAGAATATATACGTGTTCGTGTTTTACCAGATCTGGAAAAAACTGCAGAAAGAAAGTCATTAACAACAACCGAATATGCGACCCATCCACATCGGCATCGGTGGCGATGATAATTTGGTTATAGCGAAGTGCTTCCAGTCCATCCTCAATATTCAACGCATGTTGCAGCAGGTTAAACTCTTCATTCTCGTACACCACTTTTTTGGATAGTCCGAAAGAATTCAATGGCTTACCGCGTAAGCTGAATACAGCCTGATAATCTACATTGCGTGATTTGGTAATACTACCACTGGCACTATCTCCTTCTGTGATAAAGAGGGTGG
>JBIINW010000257.1:0-3350 GCA_044337245.1 Sediminibacterium sp.
CCTCTCATGAATTCGGGAATTTTTTTTCCGCCAAAAAGTACTAACACAACCAAACCAATCACTAATAACTCTTGAAATCCAAAGCCGCCCATAAAAAAATATTTAGTTTGTAAAGTTAGTAAAAAGAGATAAGTAACTCAAAATAAGATTTCTCACCGATTTCTCACCGATATACAAAAAAAGAGAAGGTGGTTTTTCAACCACCTTCTCAGTATGCTTTCGATAACCGTTGCCGGATATATTAGAATCTTTTCTCTTTGATACGGGCACTCTTACCGCTGCGCTCACGCAGGTAGTATAGTTTAGCACGACGAACCTTACCGGATTTATTCAGTAGAATAGATTCGATATTAGGTGAGTGAATTGGGAATAAACGCTCTACGCCTACTCCATCGGAAATTTTACGCACAGTGAAGGAGGCCGTAGCACCCGTTCCCTGTTGCTTAATTACATCTCCGCGGAAGCTCTGGATACGCTCTTTACCACCCTCCACAATTTTATAGTTTACGGTAATATTGTCACCGGCCTTGAAGGCGGGATGCTGCTTCTTAGTAGTGAGCTGGTCGTGTACAAATTGAACTGCTGCGTTCATAATTCATCATTTTTGAGGACGGCAAAGGTAGTTAAAAATCAATTAACCCATGACTTTTGGGGCTATTAATTTTTATTTGGCCACATTTATGGCTCTTTTTTCTCGAATTACCGTTACTTTAATCTGCCCAGGATAGGTCATTTCCGTTTGAATTTTCTGGGCAATTTCGAAGCTCAGCTTGTCGCTGTCGATATCGCTTACCTTATCAGCTTCCACAATCACCCGCAATTCTCTACCGGCCTGAATAGCATAGGCTTTTTCAACGCCCTGGTAGGAGGTAGCCAGATTTTCGAGGTCTTTGATCCGCTGAAGGTATTGCTGCATAATTTCCCTACGGGCTCCCGGACGGGCTCCGCTGATGGCATCGCAGGCCTGAATGATGGGGGAAATAACATATTGCATCTCCATTTCATCGTGGTGGGCCCCAATAGCATTTACCACCGCAGGATTCTCACCATATTTTTCGGCCAGTTTAGCGCCCAGCAATGCGTGGGTAAGCTCTGTTTCCTCATCGGGAACCTTACCGATATCGTGTAATAAACCGGCTCTTTTGGCCAGCTTGGGGTTCATACCTAATTCGGCAGCCATGATGGCGCAAAGATTAGCCGTTTCCCTACTGTGCATGAGCAGGTTTTGACCATAAGAGGAGCGAAACCGCATTTTACCTACAATTCTCACCAATTCTTTGTGCAAGCCGTGAATACCCATCTCGATTACCGTGCGCTCACCAATTTCTATAATTTGTTCTTCGAGCTGGCGGCGGGTTTTTTCAACCACTTCCTCAATTCGGGCTGGATGAATTCGACCATCCGATACCAGTCTTTGCAAACTGAGTCGGGCAATCTCACGACGTAGGGGATCGAAAGAAGAAAGTATAATGGCTTCAGGTGTATCGTCTACAATCAGGTCAACGCCGGTAGCAGCCTCAATGGCGCGGATATTTCTACCCTCTCTACCAATGATCTGTCCTTTAATTTCATCAGATTCCAGATTGAATACGGTAACCGTATTTTCAATGGTTACTTCGGCAGCCGTTCTTTGAATAGATTGAATTACAATCTTACGGGCCTCTTTATTGGCCTTCACGCGGGCATCTTCAATAATTTCTTGTTGCAAGCTTAATGCACGAGATTGGGCTTCTTGGCGCAGACCTTCTATCAACTGGTTCCGCGCATCATCGGCACTCAGGTTGGCAATTTTTTCTAATCGGCGGATATGCTCTTCCTGGTGTTTTTCCAGTTCGGTACGCTTGGTATTTACTACCTCAATCTGGCGATTCAGGTTCTCCTTGATACTGTCGATATCTTTCAGCTGCTTATCCAGCGAAGATTCTTTTTGGGCAACGGATTGCTCTTTTTGCTTGATGCGATTTTCGTTTTCCCCAATTTTGCGGGTACGATCCAGCACATCCCGCTCGTGCTCTGCTTTTAATTGAACAAATCTTTCCTTCGCCTCCAGCTGCTTTTCCTTTTTAATGGTTTCAGCTCTTAATTCCGCTTCCTTTACAATTTTCTGTGAGAGTTCTTCCGCTTCCTCAACTTGTTTTTTAGTGTTTTTAGAAAAGATCATCCACCCGGCACCCAGCCCCACCACTAGTGCGGCTACTCCGGTAATGATCAATATTATCATTGGATCCATGTTGTTGGCAATTTTTTAAGGTTTTCACAATCGTATACATATACATTTTTATCATATTTATATGCAAACATGTTATGTACAAAGATACTTAATATGTTGGATAGTAGCTAGCCGGATTGCATAAACTACCCCACAATTGGGATAAGTGGTTGAAAATGGGGGAATAACAGATGCGGAAAACAGCTGATAGATTGTGCCTATGGCTGAGAAGTGGGGGTAATTACCTGTTGAACCAGCTGTTCTATTTCTGCCAGCCGGCTGAGGGCAGCTTCCTGCTCGATGGAGGCCGATCCGGCATCGGTTTCTTCGGTAGCAAACCAGAGCAGGGCCATTGCCACAAAATCTTGCATGTCTTTACCAGCAAACTGGGTTTTAAATTCCCCAATTTTCTGGTTAATAAGCGCGGCAGTTTTGCGTACTTTTTCTTCATCCGCTTTTTCAATACGGATCCGATAGTTACGGTCGGCAATTACAATATTAACCGGTAGCAGTTCTTGCATAAATTATTGATTCAGCAGCGATAAACAGTGGTCAATTTCTTTCAGATAGGCATCAATGCGCTTATTCAGTGCCTTCTTTTCATCGGAATCCAGCACCCGAGTTCCTACCGAAACGGCATCCGCATGTTGCTGTAACTGATGTATTTTTTGTTCACTTTCTTTCAACAGGGCCTCTTTCTTTTCCAGCTCTTTGTGCAAACGCACCTGATCTTTTTGCAACAGCTGGTGTTGTTTCAGCAACTGTTGAATCTTTTGCTGCAGGCTATCCAATTGTTCATTCAACTGACTCATCCAAGAAAATTAAGGGTATTAATATCGTACTATTTTCTGATTTCTGCCTGAACTTCTTTTTCTAACTGGGAAATGATTTTTGCCATCATGCCATCCACTTCCTTATCCGTTAGGGTTTTGGTTTCATCGGAGAAAAAGAAACTGAGTGCCATCGATTTTTTATTGGCCCCTAGTTTTTCGCTCTCAAAAACATCAAATAGCCGTGTATGAGTTAACAAGGGTAATTTGAGTTGCTGCAGCGACTGCTCGATATTTCCATAAACCAATCCGGCATCCACCACAACCGACAAATCTCTCTGCATTACCGGAAATTTATTTACTTCTTTATA
>JBIINW010000256.1:0-3350 GCA_044337245.1 Sediminibacterium sp.
TTCTTTTTCTTTCAGTACATCTAAATCATCCAAAAAAATACTACCGCTATCCGCCTCTTGTAATGTTGCTATCGTTCGCATCAAGGATGATTTTCCCGCTCCATTTGGCCCTAATAAACCAAACATGCCCTCTTTAATGGTTAAACTCACATTATTCAGGGCTTGTACTCCATTGGGGTACTTTTTAGACAAATTTGAAATTACTAGTTGCATAAAAAGGATTGATTAATGAAAAAATGCTTTTATGATTGAGAATTAAAGTTGTCCCTACAACGTAACAGTCTATTATATGTTACAGTCCGAATGAAAATATCGGTTATACATCGCTATAATCTTACTAAAATATAACAAAATTGGCAGAAAATGGGCAGTTCCTAAGAACCGCCCAGATTAGTTATGTTTGACTCACCTCAAAATAGTTAAATCTATCAACTAATTTTAATTTTTTGTAGGACAGCCGGTATCAGATCAGATTTTTGAATAATTCCCAGTTATTTGATACAGCAGTCAAGTAATATGCATCAGGCTAACCGGAATTTTAAGCACTTGCCGTTTCGGGTGCATTTTTTTCAATAGTATGGTCCGCCAACCCACGCTCACATCACTCACACTCAATCTCACACTGTTTTTCGGGGCTGCGCGAATTCGCGAGGAGGATTCTCATTCCAAGCCGTGCAATACGCTTGGTCGCAAAACACGGGGGGAGATTCTAATTTAATCACACTCAAACCCACACTCACGCTGTACTTCCAAGCCGTGCTGTCTCTCAATGCGTTCGGTGGCTACACGGGGATCTTTCTTTTTTTGATTGTTCCTAGCGTAGTCACCGAATGATAATGAGGGACTGCGCGCATTCGCGAGGAGGATTCTCATTCCAAAACCGTGCAGTCTCTCACTGCGTTCGGTGACTACACGGGGATCTTTCCTCTGGAGTTCTTCGTGCATTCGCGAGGAGGATTCTCATTCCAAAACCGTGCAGTACGCCTAGGCGAACTACACGGGGATCTTTACCCTAGAGTACGTCTATGCGCACTACAAGGGGAACTCTGTTCAAAGGAGCACAGGCTCTTATTCTTACTCTATTTCATTCACCAAATAACCTCAACTGTTGTGGCGGTTTGTATTGGTTATTGCTTGGTTTATCCGCCTCCGTACCTGTTATCTCATACACTTCCGAAGGTCGATAACGTGAGGCAATTAGGATATGCGTATCGGAGGGTTGCTGGGAAAATACTTCCCTTACTTTTTCATGGGTATTGTTATTCCTCGATAAATGGGAGAGGAGCAGATGACTCATCTGTGTCCCCCGGTGTTGATGAAATAACTGCCAGGCTTCCTCATTCGATAAATGTCCATCCCCCCCGCGAATGCGCCTTTTGAGGTGTTCGGGATACCGGCCATTCTCTAGCATTTCGGCATCGTAATTCGATTCGAGAAAGGCGGCATGGCAACCAGCAAAATGATTTCGTAAATTATCACATACCCTACCTAAGTCGGTATATACCCCTACTCGTATGTGCTTGTATTGTATTGTAAAACTATGAGGATCGGCGGCATCATGGTATTTAGAAAAAGCCTCTACCTGTAAATCGCCAATTGCTACTGATTCATTTGCGCTGAATCGCCGGATTAATTTTTCACCGGGGGGAAGCCGTAAACCCGATTGGGTATTTTCTGTGATATAAACCGGTAACTGATATTTACGCGATAACACCGTTACCCCGCCAATATGATCTCCATGTTCATGTGAAATGAAAATCGCACGCAAACGACTCATCGGTAACCCCAGCCGAGCCATGCGTTTTTCGGTTTCGCGACAGCTGAGTCCGGCATCAATTAATACCGCCTCCTGATGAGTTCCAATATAATAGGCGTTGCCATTGCTGCCCGAATTTAAAGAGGCAATAAATATACTCATGCCTTGGGCTCTCACCGATTATTCTACCAATAGTTGGGTAGAAAATACGGTACGTTTAAAATAATCCACTACTAAAATGGCATAGGTTCCCTTGGCTTCTGTAGACGGTATATTGAAAGAATGATTGTTGGTTTTTAATCCTAAATTCATCTTTCCCTCCAACACAATTCTGCCATTCATATCTATCATCAACATGGTATATTCTCCTTTGTCGGCAATATTCTGCGAGCGGATAGTGAACTTTCCTCTGCTAACAGGATTGGGAAATACCGTATATACAGGGGCAGGAACTTTCACCTCCTCTTTTTGTGGCGTAAAACTAACTACGGTCTTTGGTGGCGCAGGAGGATTGTTTGCTGGTTGCTGTGATAACAGATTACTACTAGCCATATCAGATATATTGCCAATACCCGCAATTTTACTATCGTCAATCGGTTCGGCTACCAAGTTGTTAATATCCTTTACCCGAAACAAATGCTGCGTCATATTCTGTGTGCGTGAACTGCCACAACTCAAAATCAATTCCCCATTTTCATCCACCGCCGCCCCATTGGTAGTGAAGCCACCGGGTAATCCACCAATCTGCCCCAGATATTCCGCTACCCGATTTGCAATCGTAATCCGAAATACATAATTACTCTGTGTAATTAATACCAGCCGGCCCGCGGCATCCGCCACCATATCGCCTCCCCAAGAAGTACAACTGGAGCGCACAAATATGCCGTTTCCCGGCTTGTCCGACAATACACCCAAATCGAGTATCGTTGGCTGATCATCCGTAGTAAAACGTATCAGGTGCTCGCCATCATTGGTTAAAGCATACCCAAAACCATCCGCACCCATTGCCATCCTAGAAACCTGATTGGCAACATCCGTGCGGCTTTTTAATAAATTCAGGGATCGATTATCAAAATAGGTAAAATGCGGCTCCGGCTGATTGAGGTCCATAAACCGCAATTCAGACGCATACATCGGAAAATAAAACAAGCGATTGCTTTTCTGATCATATGCCATGGAGGCAACTGAACCACCCATCGGACTCTTCAGCGTATCCAGCTGTCCACTCAGATCATTAATAAAAGCACTCTGCTGCAATGCCAGATAAGTTTGAAATCCATGGGTGCGCACGGCATATTTTTTCTGTGGATCAAAAACTTCTTTCACCAATACCTTACAATTGCCATCAATCTCACGCAAATTCGTGTAATTGATTGGGCGGGTAGGGTCGGATGATATCAGGAATATTCGCTTAGATGCAGTTTGTGCAGTAGCAGCCCAACTGAGGGTGCAACAAAGCAAAGCGGCGAGAAAGTTGCGGGTTACCATAGGTTCAAATTATTTTCTCAAAAGGATATAACGTAAAATTACTGCTTTTAGTGATATTTAAATAGGTAAAAAATGATGGGTTTCATTTAATTTTATGCATTGAATC
>JBIINW010000076.1:0-11955 GCA_044337245.1 Sediminibacterium sp.
TGCTGAAGGAGCAGATTCACATCCAGCGTTGAGTAACATTCCTCCGAAAATGAATACCATCATCCAAAATCGACCGATTGCAAAGAATTGTTTCATGGGGTATAAATTGAGTGGTTTATAGGGCTACGGCGAGCAAAGAGCGCCAATTACAACCTAAAGATATTTACATTTTCTGTTTTGCAGGGTTTTTGCTGGTTTTTTAACGGGTGTTCCCCCGATTTAATACCCTATTTGCCTATTTTTTCATTCTTTCACCGATTAAAAGAAGGTCATCACCAACTATCCAGTTAGTTTTCCGTTAATAAGTAAATGTTCAATAATACTGTTAGTCTATAGTAATTTTGTATTCGGCTTATATTTAATATTATGAAAAAACTGCTTTTGTTGTTGGTTATCTACAATTTGGCTCAGTTTGCCCAGGCACAAACCGTGGGTACTCTGAGGGGTCGGTTGTTGGATACCCTAAACAAACAAAGTTTGAAAGATGCCAGCATTACCATCTTAGATGCCAGGGATTCTACCCTGGAAGTATTTGGACTGGCTGCTGCAGACGGAAGTTTTAGCATTACCAATATTACCCTGGGTCAGATGTTAGTACAAGTAAAGTTTCAGGGATATGAGCCAGTTGAAAGAAAGCTGAATTTTACCAAAGAAAATTCTACCATTAATCTTGGAAATATTTACCTGAAAGTGGCTGCCAAAAATCTGAACGAGGTAACGGTTACTGCTTCTCCGGTTCAAATGAAAAAAGATACCATTGAATTTACGGCAGGTGCGTTTAAAACAAAGCCGAATGCCGTTGCTGAAGATTTGTTGAAAAAGATTCCTGGAATGGAAGTAGGGAAAGACGGCACCATAAAATCGCAGGGGGAAACCGTACAACGTGTTTTGGTGAACGGGAAACGCTTTTTTGGAGATGACCCCAAAATGGCAACGCGTAACCTCCCTCCCGATGTTATAGATAAGATTCAGGTATTCGATGATCAGAGCGATCAGGCCAAGTTTACGGGCTTTGATGATGGAAACCGGGTAAAAACAATCAATATCACTACTAAAAAAGATATGCGTAAGGGTGCTTTTGGCAGGTTAGTGGCCGGGGTCGGTTCGGAAGGGCGATACGATGAAAGTTTAAACCTGAGTTTAGTAAAAGGCAACCGCCAGGTTACCTTGTTAGGGCAGGCCAATAACATCAATAAGCAAAACTTCAACCAAATGAACCTCAGCGGGGGTCGGGGAGGAGGATTTGGCGGTGGTGGTGGTGCGGGAGGCGGAAGTGGGATCACCAGTATTATGGCAGGTGGTATCAATTATCGCGATGCCTGGAGCCCCAAAGTAGATGCGTATGGAAGTTATTTTTTCAATGCTCCCAATACTTTTCTCGATCAAAACAGTAATTCACAAAATATTTTATCGGCAGACTCTTCTGTATATAATAATTCGGCTTCTACCTCAGATACCCGAAATCAGAACCACCGGTTTACATTTAACCTCGAAAACCGAATTGATTCGAACAATAGCATCATCTTTAGACCCAATTTGGCTTTTCAAAATTCGAGTCCCAACGCCGTTACGTCTAATGTTACTACGGCTGGGCCTAAAGGGATTTTGATTAACCAATCTCAAACCAAAACTTCCAGCTATAACAGTGGCTATAATATTAACGGTACAAGTCTTAGCCTGCGCCACCGGTTTGCCAAAAAGGGCAGAACTCTTTCCTTAGAGGTTGGATTTTCGGCTAGTGAGAACAAAGGAGATGGATACAATTATTCTGTGAACTCTTATTATAAGCCCTCTTTCCGGGCTGATACAATCAACCAATATTATCGGGATACCTCCAAAACCCTGTCAGTAAATCCTTCTATTTCTTATACCGAGCCTATTGGTAAAAAGGGGAATCAGATGATTGAATTCCGATATACCTATGCTTATAATAATACTTCTTCCCAAAACAGAACTTATAACTTTATCAATGGTACTGGAAAGTATTCTCAGTTTGATAGTTTGTTCAGCAACTCATATGAATATACTTCTACTGCCAACACGGCCAATGTGAGTTACCGGGTGCAAAAAGCAAAATATAACCTGAACTTTGGTAGTGGATTACAATTCATGGATATCAATAGTTTAAACACCACTAAAAATGTATTGGTGGCCAGAAACTTTGTGAACCTTACCCCACAGGCCAACTTCACGTATAATTTTACCAAAACATCCAATTTGCGGATGTATTATAACGGAAGAACCGGACAGCCCTCTACTATGCAGTTACAACCCGTAGTAACCACCTCCGACTCTATTAATTTTCAAGTTGGTAATCCCGATCTTCGTCCGCAGTTTACCAATAGTATGCGCATTTTGTATGCTAGCTTCGATCCATTTTCTCAACGCATAATTTTTGCTACCATCAATGCAACGATTACCAATAATGATATTCAAAGTTCCATCACTACTTTACCTACCGGTGGCCGAAAAACTACCTATGTGAATCTAAATGGTACATACAATATATCCGGGTACTTCAATTACGGATTCCCCCTTAAAAAGCCGAAATCGAATTTGAATTTACAAACCAATATTAATTACAATCAGGCTCAGTCGCTGTTGAATGGTGTTAGCAATTACACTCGCAGCACGGTGTTGGGGCAAACAGTGAAGTGGACGACCAACCTAAAGAAGAATTTCGACATGAATTTGAGTACTTCTTATACTTTTAATCCCGTTCGGAATACTTTATCGCCCAATCAAAACACCAATTTTACCACATGGAGTTTGGCAGCAGATTTTACGTTGTATTCCGACAAGGGCTGGATAATTGCGAGTGATTTTGACCTGACCAAGTATGGAAATCGGGCACCGGGGTACAATACTTCCGTGTTCTTGATAACTCCTTCTATTGCCAAACAATTTCTTAAAAATAAGGCCGGTGAGTTGCGGCTAAGTTGTTTTGATGTGCTGAAACAAAACGTAGCCATCAGCAGTTCGGCCAGTGCGAACCAAATTATTAATACCCGTACTAACAATCTTACGCAGTACTTTATGTTAACCTTTACGTATAACCTACGCAATTTTGCCGGCCAACAGCAAATGCAGCGTGGAAATATGAGAGGCATGATGCCACCGGGAGCTGATGGAATGCGTTATCAAATGAATGGCGGCAGCGGCATGGGTGGAGGCGGAAATTACCGGGGTCGTGGCGGAATGTAAATTTCGGCAACCTACGAAAGGGGGAACCTGGTCTGCGCAAGCATGCGGATATTTCGTTTGCAAAAAGGGCATTTGAAAAAATATTGCCCAAAATCATTTTTCTGTTTTACTTTTACTATCTCAAATCATTCAATCTATTCACAAACAGTGAACACAGTATTCACACATACTACGCTTTTAACCCCGGTAGCTTTTTCGGCTACGCTGCCACCGGCTTCTACGCTCCCGCAACCTCGACGTGGATGCTGATAGGACGAGCAACTGGCACTTGCCCCTATCAGTGAACATACTCCCGGAATAAAATTATGCCGCTTAGGCTTTTGTTTATTTTTACTCAATCAAAGATTGTATAAGTTGGAAAGTAACATCATAATTCGGGTGGCGAGCAGCTCCGATGTACCCTACGCAACCGCTATTACCCAGGAAATGGAGTCCTCTGCAAAAGCCCGCGGAACCGGTATTGCAAAGAGAAGTCCTGAATACGTAGCCAAAAAAATGGAGGAAGGCAAAGCCGTAATTGCCGTGTTGCCCGATGGCACCTGGGTAGGCTTTTGTTATATTGAAGCCTGGGGACATAATTCCTTTGTGGCCAACAGTGGACTGATAGTAGCTCAGTCATTTCGGAAAACCGGCGTGGCCAAAAAAATTAAGCAAACCATATTTGCGCTCTCTCGGAAGAAATATCCCGAAGCAAAAATATTTGGACTAACAACCGGTTTGGCAGTAATGAAAATAAACAGCGATTTGGGATATGAGCCGGTAACATATGGTGAACTTACCGACGACGAAGAATTTTGGGCGGGATGTAAAAGCTGTGTGAATTATGATATTCTGGTAAGTAAAGAGCGCAAAAATTGCATGTGTACTGCCATGTTATACGATCCGAAAGATCATTACGATCCCGAAGAAACTTCAAAGGAATTTTCGAGCAATTCTAAGCTTTGGGAGCGATTCATGAAAATCAAGCAAAGCAGGCTGCTGTCTATTTTTCGAAAAAAAGACCCCAATCAGCCCAACACCGGTAGCCGTACCAAAACCGTACTGTTATTTTTCATGAAAATACTTGGAAACTAATCACTGGCTCATCCATGAATCATTTAAAAATATCCCTATGAATTTTTCGGGTTTTCAACAAGATATCGCTCCCATTGCACCCGGTACAAAAGTGGTGATTGGCTTTAGTGGCGGACTCGATACTACTTTTTGTGTAAAATACCTGACCGATGAAAAAGGATTGGAAGTGCACAGTGTAGTGGTAAATACGGGTGGTTTTAGTGAGCAGGAAGTAAGCCAGATTGAACAACATGCCCGTAATCTGGGAGTTAGCTCACATACAACGGTGGATGCAGTTGAATCTTATTACGACCGCATCATCCGTTTTTTGATTTACGGAAATGTATTAAAAAATAATACCTATCCCCTTAGTGTTAGTGCCGAGCGGCTCAGTCAGGCTTTGCATATTGTTGAGCACGCAAAGAAAATGAATGCAGCAGCAATTGTACATGGAAGTACCGGAGCTGGTAACGACCAGGTACGATTTGATATGGTATTTCAGATTCTGCTGCCAGGTATACAAATTATTACTCCCATTAGAGATATGCAATTGAGCCGGGAAACCGAAATTGAATACCTGAAAGCTAAAGGGGTAGCTATGAATTTTGAAAAAGCTGCTTACTCTATCAATAAAGGATTATGGGGAACCAGTATAGGAGGCAAAGAGACCTTGCAAAGTAAGGGCCTGATTCCGGAAGCCGCCTGGCCTACTCAAGTAACTGAAACAACCCCCCGGGAAGTGATGCTAAGTTTTACTAAAGGAGAACTTACTGCGATAGACCAGCAAACCTTTGCTCATCCGGCACGCGCGATTCAATATTTACAATCGTTGGCGGCTCCCTTTGGTATCGGAAGAGATATCCATGTGGGAGATACGATTATCGGCATTAAAGGTAGAGTTGGCTTTGAAGCAGCAGCTCCCATGGTTATACTAAAAGCGCACCATGCTTTAGAAAAACATGTACTTACAAAATGGCAACTCAGCTGGAAAGACCAACTGGCGCAGTTTTACGGAAACTGGCTGCATGAAGGCCAGGTGCTGGATCCGGTGATGAGGGATATAGAAGCCTATTTGCTGCAATCGCAACAGCAGGTAACCGGTCAGGTATTTGTTCAACTACAGCCCTACCACTTTCAAATTATAGGAATTGATTCGCCCAACGACCTTATGAGTAGCCGCTTTGGTAAATATGGAGAAATGAACACGGGATGGACTGGCAACGATGTAAGGGGGTTCACTAAAATTTTCGGCAATCAAACCGCTATCTATCATAATATTCATGCCAACGATTCATCGGAATCATAACCGGCAAATCGTTACCAGAAAATAACTATATGCAAACAACAGCTGCTTCCGCAAAAACCTTTTATGCCGGCATCGTGGGTGGGGCCGGTTATACCGGGGGAGAATTGATTCGGCTTCTGTTAAACCACCCCGCTGTATCCCTTCGGTTTGTGCATAGTAATAGTCAGGCAAACAAACCGCTTTCATCGGTTCATACCGATCTTGCTGGCGAAACGGAAATGCAGTTTGTTGGAGAAATTTCAACCGATATTGATGTGTTATTTCTTTGTTTAGCACATGGGGAAGCCCGACAATTTTTAGCCACCCATTCTATTCCCGAAAGTATAGCCATCATCGATCTGTCGCAAGATTTTCGCTGGCAGGCTACCAATCAATATGAGCGTAGAAGTTTTGTGTATGGCCTACCCGAATTGAACCGCAAAGCAATTCACAGTGCCCGCAATATTGCTAATCCGGGATGTTTTGCAACTGCTATTCAATTAGGGTTGTTGCCCTTAGCAAAAGCCGGCATATTAAGTGATGTGTACACAACTGGAATTACCGGATCAACTGGAGCAGGTCAATCGCTCAGCAATACTGCTCATTTTAGTTGGCGTGCCAATAATATACAGGCTTACAAAACCTTACAACATCAACACCTGCAGGAGATACAAGAAAGTCTGCAACAATTGCAGGGCAATGATGGCATGTTTGTACATTTTGTTCCCTGGAGAGGCGACTTTACCCGTGGGATCTATTGCACTTCTGTGTTGGATATGGGATTGCCATTAGAGGAAGTGAAACAAATATACCGCGAATTTTATGAGGCACATCCCTTTACCCATTTCAGCGAACAACCGATACATTTGAAGCAGGTAGTGAATACCAATAAATGCTTGGTGCAGATAGAAAAGCAAGGAAATAAAATGGCCGTGCATACGGCGATTGATAATTTATTAAAGGGAGCTTCTGGCCAAGCACTGCAGAATATGAATTTGTTATTGGGATTAGATGAAGCCCTGGGGCTGCACTTGAAGGCAGCTGCATTTTAAATTTTGTAACTCGAGCGCATGAAACTATTTGATGTATATCCACTTCAGCCAGTAACCATCACCAAAGCATACGGATCGTATGTTTGGAATGATGCAGGGGTTCGGTATCTTGATATGTATGGTGGCCATGCGGTAATCAGTATTGGCCATACACATCCGCATTGGGTAAAAAGAATCGAACACCAGTTAGAAACAATGGCCTTTTATTCTAATTCGGTTCATCTGCCCATTCAGGAAGAATTGGCTGATAAACTTACCCGATTGAGTAGTAAAGACAATTATCAGGTATTCCTTTGCAATAGTGGAGCAGAAGCCAATGAGAATGCGCTGAAGCTGGCTTCTTTTCATAATGGCCGTAAAAAAATAATCGCATTTCATAAATCATTTCATGGCCGAACATCTTTGGCAGTGGCGGCAACCGATAATCCTTCCATCATTGCACCGGTAAACGAAACCGATGCGGTAATTTTTCTTCCCCTGAATGATGAGCAGGCATTGGCCGATTGTTTTCAACAAAACGGGGATGCTATTTCATCGGTAATTATAGAAGGGATTCAAGGTGTTGGCGGAATTCGAGTTGCTAATAATGAATTTTTACATTTGATACGCCGTTTTTGCGATCAGTATGGCGCTGTGATGATTGCAGATAGTGTTCAGTGTGGTTATGGAAGAAGTGGCCGATTTTTCGCGCACGATTATGCCGAAATTGATGCTGATATTTATACTATGGCCAAGGGAATGGGTAATGGATTTCCGGTTGGCGGGTTGCTGATTGCTCCGCATATCCGTCCCAAACATGGAATGCTGGGTACCACTTTTGGAGGCAACCCACTTGCTTGTGCAGCTGCTCTAGGGGTTTTAGAAGTGATGGAAACTGAATGCCTGATACCCCATGCCCTTGAACTGGGCAATTACTTGATGGAACAATTGCGAAAAATTCCCGAGCTGAATAATGTTAGAGGTAAGGGATTAATGATTGGGTTTGATATGCCTCCTGAATTGGGAACGATTAAAAACAGATTGCTGAGCGAGTATCATATTTTTACCGGAGAAGCCAAGCCCTCTGTAATTCGTTTACTACCCGCCCTTACGCTTTCGCAAGCGCAGGCCGACGATTTTTTACAGTTGCTGCAGCAAGCAATACAAACACATTCTATCACTACATCCTAACCTATTGATCAATGGCAATGCATAATTTTATTTCCGTAGAAGATGTATCCGATATACCTGCACTGATTCAGCAAGCATTAGTATATAAGAATCAGCCCTTGCTTAATCAGCAGTTGGGTGCCGGAAAAAGAATTGGTTTGTTATTCTTAAATCCAAGTTTACGAACCCGCCTCAGCACACAAATTGCTGCCCGTAATTTGGGAATGGAAGCAATTGTGTTTAATGTAGATAAAGAAGGATGGGCGCTGGAATTTGAAGAAGGAGCCATCATGAGCGGCTCAACGGTTGAGCATATTAAAGATGCTGGGCCGGTATTAGGACAATACTTCGATATCCTCTGCATCCGAACTTTTCCTTCATTGATGAATAGGGAAGACGATTACAGTGAAATGTTTATTCGTCAGTTTGTAAAATATGCCGGTGTGCCGGTGGTAAGTTTAGAAAGTGCCACCTTACATCCGTTGCAATCATTTGCCGATTTGATTACCATCACCGAAACCATGCAGCAGCAGGCATGGCCCACTACCCGAAAACCAAAAGTGGTATTAACCTGGGCACCTCATATCAAGCCATTACCTCAATGTGTAGCCAATAGTTTTGCGCAGTGGGTAAATGCTTGGGGTGAGGCCGAATTTGTAATTACCCATCCCGAAGATTATGAACTTGATACCCGTTTCACCCAAGGGGCAACCATTACCCATACCCAGGAGGATGCCTTACGGGATGCGGATTTTGTGTATGTAAAAAATTGGAGTACGTACACCGATTATGGTAAAGTATATGAGAATGATCCGAAGTGGATGTTAACCGAAGAAAAACTTTCTATAACTCGAAATGCAGGTGTTATGCATTGTTTGCCTGTTAGAAGAAATATAGAATTGAGTGATGAGGTATTGGATGGAACCCATAGTCTGGTTACCCGGCAGGCCGGCAATCGGGTATGGGCAGCACAGACTGTATTGGCTGAAATACTTAAGCAGCAATAATTAGTATGAAGGAAACGGTTACCATTATAAAAATTGGGGGGCAGATTCTAGACAATGAATCAAAACTTACCCTGTTTCTCGAGCAGTTTGTTCAATTGCCCGGCAAAAAAATATTGGTACACGGAGGGGGCAAACTGGCCACCACGCTGGCAGAAAAAATGGGTGTTCAGCAGCAAATGGTAGATGGTAGGCGCATTACCGACAGCGAAACTTTGCGAATAGTAACCATGGTGTATGCAGGATATATCAATAAAAATCTGGTGGCTTCCCTCAATGCGCAAGGGTGTTTGAGTATCGGTTTGTGTGGGGCAGATGGATCTTTGATTACTGCGCATAAGCGACAGCATACTACCATAGATTTTGGATGGGTGGGGGATATCGATTCGGTAAATGAACCATTATTGTCGAGCTTACTTTTTCAAGGATTAACACCGGTAATTGCCCCAATTACGGCTGATACAACAGGACAATTACTAAATACGAATGCCGATACCGTAGCTGCATCTCTTGCAACGGCGCTTAGCGCAAACTATTCGGTTCAATTGGTGTATGCTTTTGAGAGAAGCGGCGTATTGCGCGACCTTCAAGATGACGATTCTGCTATTCCGCATATTCATTTTACCATGTATCAGCAATTGTTACAAGAAAAAATCATTGCCGACGGAATGATTCCTAAATTAGAGAATGCTTTTGCTACCCTTGCCGGGGGAGCACAAAAAATAATGATAGGTAACGCCCTGCAGTTATCGGATTTGCTGCAGGGGCTTTCTGGCACAACCTTAACCTATGAATAACAATAGCCCAAATACAGTATCAGCCGAGGCAGTTCAGTTATTGCAATCGCTCATTCGGATTCCTTCCTTTAGTAGGCAGGAAGGAGAAACAGCCCGACTATTAGAAAATTATTTACAGGAGAGAGGGATAAAAACCAACAGGCACCTGAACAATGTGTGGGCCGTAAACCAACATTTTACACCCGGCCTTCCAACCCTCTTGCTAAATTCTCATCACGACACGGTTAAGCCCAATAAAGCTTATACTCGTGAACCATTTGATGGGGTAATTGAAGAAGGAAAATTGTTTGGCTTGGGTAGTAATGATGCAGGGGGCGCATTGGTAGCGCTCTTATTTACCTTTTTACATTTTTATGCGCAACCCAACCTCCCCTATAACCTGGTTTTTGCGGCAACAGCCGAAGAAGAAATTTCGGGGGCACAAGGTATAGAGGCGCTGCTTCCGCTATTACCTCCCATCGATTGCGGAATAGTGGGCGAACCTACATTGTTGAACCTAGCTATTGCAGAGCGTGGCTTATTGGTGCTGGATGTAACCGTTCCCGGTATCGCAGGCCATGCTGCCAGAGAAGAAGGAGAAAATGCTTTATATAAAGCCTTACCGGATATCGAGTGGTTTAGGCATTACCGCTTCGAAAAACAATCTGATTTGTTGGGTCCGGTTAAAATGTCGGTTACAGTTATTGAAACTGAAAATAGAGCACATAATGTAGTTCCCCCGGTTTGTAATTTTGTAGTAGATGTTCGGGTAAACGAGTGTTATACATTTGAAGAAGTGCTTGCAGTAATCGAAAAGCATGTTCAAGGCAAAGTACAACCCCGTTCATTAAGGATGCGGTCATCTTCCATCCCATTCGATCATCCCCTGGTAAAAGCCGGATTGGCATTGCAACGCAGCCCCTATGGATCTCCTACCACTTCTGATAAAGCATTGATGCCTTTCCCAACGTTGAAAATGGGGCCCGGTGATTCGGCAAGAAGCCATACTGCCAATGAATTTATTTATGTACACGAACTGGAAGAGGGGATCCGGCTGTATAAAGAACTACTAAATTTGGTGTTATGAAACTATGGAGCAAGGGAACAACCCAAACGGCCTATGCAATAGAGCGGTTTACAGTAGGGCATGACCGCGAAATGGATCAGTTGCTCGCTCCCTATGATATATTGGGGTCACTGGCACATTGCAAGATGTTAGCAGCAGTAAAATTACTTACACAAACAGAATGTGATCAGTTGGTAAATGAGCTCCGTGCCTTATACAATCAATCTATTACGCAAGGGATATCCATTCCTCCCCAGGCAGAAGATATCCATTCTTATATAGAAGCATTGCTCACCGAAAAATTAGGCGATACCGGGAAAAAAATTCATGCCGCGCGTAGCCGAAACGATCAGGTGCTGGTTGATATTAAACTGTATATGCGACATGAAATCGAATCGCTGGTAGATGCGGTGCAGCCTTTCTTTAGTTTATTAATTGAGCAAAGTGAACGGTTTAAACATCATTTACTTCCCGGATATACTCATTTACAGTTGGCTATGCCTTCTTCTTTTGGACTTTGGATGGGTGCCTACGCAGAAAGTATGGTAGATGATGTAATCACCCTACAATCGGCCTATCGGGTGGTAAATAAAAACCCACTGGGCTCTGCTGCGGGATATGGTTCATCCTTCCCGATTAACCGCACCCTCACTACGGAACTATTGGGATTTGAAGCATTAAACTATAATGTAGTGTATGCGCAAATGGGGCGGGGCAAGGCAGAGCGCATCACCGCAGCTGCTATGGTAAATCTGGCAGATACCCTGGCTAAGATGAGCATGGATGCCTGCTTGTATTTGAATCAGCATTTTAATTTCATCAGCTTTCCTGCGGAATTTACTACCGGGTCGAGCATCATGCCGCATAAAAAAAATCCCGATGTTTTTGAACTGATACGGGCAAAGTGCAATCAACTTCGCGCACTGCCCAATGAAATTTTAATGGTAACCACCAACCTGCCTTCGGGATATCATCGGGATTTGCAGATATTGAAGGAACATATGTTCCCGGCCTTTCAAACCCTAAAGGATTGTTTAGAAATGATGCACCTGATGATTTCACAGATTACGGTTCGCGAAAATATCTTAACCGATGAAAAATTTGCCTATCTGTTTAGTGTGGAGGAAGTAAATAAACTGGTATTACAGGGTGTTCCTTTTCGGGATGCGTATGTGCAGGTAGGTAAATCCATTGAAGCTGGAACATTTCAATATCAAACAGCGCTCCATCATACCCATGAAGGATCCATTGGCAATCTTTGTAACCCGCAAATAACTTCCGGGATGCAGGAGGCGGTAGCCGGGTTTCAGTTTCCCCGGGTTCAGCAGGCAATCGCTTCCCTGCTAGCCGATTAACACAAAACTCT
>JBIINW010000077.1:0-11919 GCA_044337245.1 Sediminibacterium sp.
TAGATTAAGCAACCACCGGGTTACTGTTTTCAAATGTTGTTTCATCTTTATCATAGGTACCCAGCCACCAGCCTTCTTCCGCAACCTGCACATCGGTTTCAATTGCACCAGCAGCACTCAAAAACGCCTGTAAATCATCTACATTGGTCTTATCTGTACACTCAATTACCATTACAAACAGATCATCGGTAGCACGAGGATGAAAATGATGCTTCTTTACAAAAGGCGCTAACTGGCAGAGATAACAGAAAGTGAGTACCATTCCCACTGCAGCAAATAATACGGTTAACTCAAACGTAATAGGTATCCAGGCCGGCAAAGAGAAATTGGGCTTACCGCCAAAGTTCAGCGGCCAGTCTTTTACCAATATCCAGCTGATACTACCTAGGGCCGTTGATGTTCCGGTAATACCATAGATAAATCCGGCTGTGTGCAAACTAGTTTCCCGCAAACCCAGCGCATGATCTAATCCGTGCACCGCAAAAGGCGTATACACATCATGAATCTTATAGCCGGCTGTACGAACTTTTTTTACAGCAGGAAACAAAACGGCTTCCTCATCAAAACAACCTACAACGAATTTCTTTTTTGCCATACCCTTATTCCCTTGCGGGAAATTTAGTTATTAAATAAATTAATGTGCATGCGCATTATCGTGGATAAATGTGTCGAGCGGCTGCTCTTCAATTTTATCCATTTTATTTTTAAATCCTTCCCCGGAAGTCTTCAACACATATTTAATTTCCGCCACCGCAATTACCGGGAAGTATTTGGCGAATAGGAAGAAACAAGTGAAGAACAAACCAAATGTTCCTAGGTAGAAGCCAATTTCCCAAATGGTAGGACTATAATAAACCGACCAGCTAGAAGGCAGATAATCGCGATACAAGGAGGTTACGATAATTACAAAACGCTCGAACCACATACCAATGTTTACAATTACGCTCATGAAGAAAGTAACAAACACATTTCTTCTCATTTTGCGGAACCAGAAAATTTGCGGACTTAATACGTTACAAGCCATCATACCCCAGTAGCTCCAGCCATAAGGACTGAACAGGTAAGCGCGGCTGTACCAGAAAGTGTAGCCTTCGTATTTATTCTGGCTATACCATCCCATGAATAATTCTGTTAGATAAGCAATACCCACAATCGATCCGGTTAACACGATGATTTTATTCATCGCCTCAATGTGACCCAGCGTGATGTATTCTTCCATGTTAAATACCTTGCGGATAATTACCATCAACGACTGCACCATAGCAAATCCCGAGAAGATGGCTCCTGCTACGAAGTAGGGAGGGAAGATGGTGGTATGCCAACCAGGAACAACGGAAGTGGCAAAGTCGAAGGATACAATCGTGTGTACCGATAATACCAGCGGGGTACTTAAGCCGGCCAATACCAACGAAAGACTTTCGTGGCGCTGCCAGTGTTTGGTAGAGCCCGTCCATCCGAAGGAAGCAATTCCATATAATTTTTTACGCAGCTTGGTAAATGCCCGGTCTCTAACAGTAGCCAAATCGGGAATTAAACCACTGTACCAGAAAAGAAGCGATACAGTAAAATACGTTGAGATAGCGAATACGTCCCACAACAAAGGTGAGTTAAAATTAACCCAGAGAGGTCCGCGGCTATTGGGATAAGGCAGTACAAAGAAGGCCATCCACACTCTACCCATGTGCCAGATAGGGAACTGACCAGCGCACATTACCGCGAAGATGGTCATGGCTTCAGCCGCCCGGTTAACCCCTGTTCTCCAACCCTGGCGGAATAATAATAAGATGGCAGAAATCAAGGTACCAGCGTGACCAATACCAACCCACCATACGAAGTTGGTAATATCCCAACCCCATCCGATGGTTTTGTTCAGGTTCCACTGACCAATACCATAGGTTACATCCCGATAAATGGAATAGATACCAAACAGTAAAAGTGCTACGGCGATATAGAAACCTATATACCATAACTTACTGGGTTTAGCTTCAATGGGGCGAACGATGTCTTCCGTTACCTGGTGAAAGTCTTTGTTTCCCATCACCAATGGTTCCCTGAGCTGTGATTCGTACTTTAAATGCATCTCGTCTTTTTTATTGTTCCCGGATTACCATTCGCATGGTTTATCAATTCGGATTGGTTTCTTGTTGACCGGTTATTATGCTTCTTTTTTTTCTTCTTCCAGGTTTCTCACTTTTGCCAGGTAACTAACATTAGGCAATACGTGTAATTGCTCTAACACATAAAACTGGCGATTCGGATTTTCCTTTCTGGTAATACTAATGGCACTGTGCTGGTTGTTGGCATTTCCAAACACGATGGCGTTGGTAGGGCAAGACTGCTGACAAGCCACTTTTAAATCTGTGTCTTCCAGCGGACGACTTTCTTTTTTGGCTTTCAGTTTGCTCTCCTGTAAACGCTGCACACAGAAAGAACATTTTTCAATCACCCCTCTGGAACGAACCGTAACATCCGGATTCAGCACCATACGGGTAAGATCGTCGTTCATATCGAGTACTACATCATTCACAATACCCACTTGATTATTTGCAAAGCTGTCGGAACCGGTATAATCGGCCCAGTTGAAACGACGCACTTTGTAAGGACAGTTATTAGCACAGTAACGAGTACCGATACAACGGTTATAGGTCATTTGGTTGAGGCCCTCGCTGCTATGGTTGGTAGCGGCTACCGGACAAACGTTCTCACAAGGAGCATTGTCGCAGTGTTGGCACATCATAGGTTGGAATACTACATTGGGGTTATCCATATCACCGCTGAAGTAGCGATCGATGCGTAACCAATGCATTTCATGACCCCGCAGTACTTCGGGCTTACCAACTACGGAAACGTTATTTTCTGCATTACAAGCAACCACACAGGCGCCACAACCGTTGCAGGCATTGAGGTCTACATTCATACCCCAACGTATGCCCGGACGATCGAACACCGGATAAATAGTTCCCTGCTTTTCAAAATTTTCTAAACCACCCCAAGGAGCCAATTCAGCTTGGCGCTCATCGCGGATTTCTGTTGGGTGGTGCTTATATTCAGCCAGGGTTAACTCTTTCATTACCTCTGTACGGTTACCCTGTGCTGTATCATAGCGGCTATGTGTTTGGGTAAGCGCCACCGGATAGGTTTCTGTGGTAAGAGTAATTTCAACATTTCCCTGCACGAGACTAACCGCATTTCCATTCAGGCTGCTCATTGGGTAGGCATTCTTACCAGTTCCTACTACAGATTTGCCCAGTCTTTCAGTACGTCCGTATCCTACCGCAATTCCAATGGTGTCGGGATGGGTTCCGGGAATAATCAGGGCGGGTAATTCTACCGACTGGCCATTGCAGGTAACCTTCACCACTTTTTTGGGTGGGTTCACTTCATAGGCATCAGCCTGTCCATTATCATTCAAATCAATTTTCAAAAGGGTACGTGCCAAAGCGGGAGAAACAACTACGTAGTTGTCCCAGGTAGCACGGGTTACTGGATCAGGTAATTCCTGCAACCAAGGGTTAGCAGCACCTTGTCCGGCACCAATTGCTATTTTCTCGTATAGAACCAATTCAATTTTATCTCCTTTTTTAGCAGCTGAAATAGCAGAAACTGCAGCAGCTATTGCAGAACCATTGAAGGCTGCCCCAGCTAGTACAGGAGTTGCCGGATTTAAAACTCCATCCTGCAAAGCCTTATCCCAACCAGTTTCACCGCCTAATTTGGCAGACCAATATCCTTTCAAAAAGCTTAGGTAGTCGGAAGTAGCACCAGACCATTTCAATAAGCTATCCTGCCACTGACGTGTTTTAAACAACGGATAAATGGTAGGCTGCATGAATGAGAAATAGCCAGTTTTGGCTTCTGCATCTCCCCAGCTTTCGAGGAAGTGATGATCGGGTATTACATATTTACAAGCAACAGCAGTTTCATCTAATTTGCCGGCAAAAGAAATGCTTGTTCTAACTTTTTTCAGTGCTTCAGTAAACGCAGCAGCTTGTGGCCAGGTATAGGCGGGGTTGGCACCCTGTATTAATAAAGTTCCAACGGAGCCGGCTTTCATATCTTCTACCAGCTTAGCCATATCGGCATCTACTCCCTTACGACCATTAAAGGTAACACCCCAGTTAATGGTTGTACCTACTGCTCCAATCGCCTGGTTGATGGCATTTACCACCAATTGTATGTTTACATCATTGCTTCCACAAACTACCAAGGCTGATCCCTTAGCAGCAAGCAATGCTTTGGCAGCATGTTCAACTGCTTCTTTTAATAATTTATCTGAAATGCCGGTTACTTCTTGTCCGTTAATGGCACTCAACAATGCCACGGCAACTGCACCGGTTTCGGAAGGACGAATCAAATGTTTTTCATCGGCATTAGATCCGGTTAAGCTGGCTACACTCTCGAAATGAATGTGCTTGCTCATTTCGGGCTTTTGCTCGTTGATTTTTTTGCCAGCAGCGTACTGACGGGCAAATTCAACTGGAGAAAGCCAGGTACCGAGGAAATCGGCTTGCAGACTAACAATTACAGCTGCTTTATCAAAATGGTAAGAAGGAATTGCTTTTTTACCAAAACAAGCTTCATTGGCCAGTATTAGACCGGTATAAGAAACCGCATCGTAAGTTACGTGGCGGCTGCCCGGATATTTTGCCAACAGTTGATTGATGGCATCTTG
The DNA here is from genome assembly GCA_044337245.1 of Sediminibacterium sp. Classification (GTDB taxonomy): domain Bacteria; phylum Bacteroidota; class Bacteroidia; order Chitinophagales; family Chitinophagaceae; genus Sediminibacterium. Next base: position 4,673 of record JBIINW010000077.1, read on the forward strand.
TGTGGTAGGTGAAGTGACGGTACTGGTAAGAATTACAACCGGACCAGCGATGGCAGCGGCTATTTCTTTGTCGATTGCTTCAAAAGTAGCTTCCTGTCCATTAATTAAAGGGAAGCGTAAGCGGGCGGTATCATATAAATCCAACACAGAAGCCTGCACACGGGCGGAGGTACCGTTTCCGGTGAGGGGGCTCAGATCATTTCCTTCAATTTTTATGGGGCGGCCATCACGTACTTTAGCTAACACCGAAACCACATCACCATCCTGCACATAGGTAGTAGCATAAAACTTAGAAATACCGGGAACTACGTCTTCCGGTTTATTGGCAAAAGGAATGGCTTTTTTAACAGGAATTTCACAACTGGCAGCTACAGCAGCAGCGGCAGTAGAAAAGCCGAGATATTTAAGAAAGTCTCTGCGGGGGGCTTTTGCATCCAGCAAACCCATATTTTCTTCCACTGCGGGCAAGTCTTCCCTGAATTCGTCCTTTACATCTTTGTTGTAAGCAGCAGACTGATTCAGTTCTCCGAAACTCTGCCAATGCTTTTTTTGCTCCATAATGTAAATCCCAGATCCCCGGGGGGATTGATTTAAAACCGTTACTTAATATAAATACAAGTCAGCCAACAATTCCTTCCCTTCGGAAGTAGCTATTGTTAGCATCAATAATGACATTTTTGACACTCCGTTCCACCAATCTTCTCAACCGTTACACCCTTGGTACTATCCATCTTACCACTCTTTAAATCTTGATGGTATTTTTCGTAGATACTGTAAAATCCATTGTCTTTAAACTGCACTTTGGTTTCGCGGTGACAGTTAACACACCAGCCCATGCTAAGATTAGAGAACTGCTTCACTTCACCCATTTTCTGAATTTCACCGTGGCAGGTTTGGCATTGTACTTGTCCGGCTTTTACGTGCTGGGCATGGTTAAAATATACGTGGTCGGGCAGATTGTGGATACGAACCCATTCGATAGGCTTGGCATTGTTGGCATCCCAAGGTTTTCCTTCTACAAAACCGGCATATTTATATAATTTCTTGATTTCAGCGGTACCGTCCACTTCTTTCCCATCTTCGGTATACATTTTTTCTCCTTTGTATTCGTTGATTGCCAGGTGACAATTCATACAAACGTTTACGGAAGGGATGGTAGCCTGTTTACCTTGATAAACACCCGTGTGGCAATACTGACAATTAATTTGATTAACGCCGGCATGCACTTTATGGGAATAATAAATAGGTTGTTCCGGCTGATAATCGGTGCTGCGACCTAGGTTCATAGCACCTCGGGTAGTATAGTAACCACCCACTAGAAACAAGATTATAGCTAAGAAAGCAATATTACTTTTATTTTTAAAGAAGGATACCGGCTTTTCGGGGTTGATGCCTTCTTTTTCATCCGCCATTTTTCTCAGGTTGGAGTTCACCTGTAATAAAGTAAGGGCTACAACTGCGAGAATCAGGGTAAGCACTCCAAATAATAAGGTATTGTCGCCTTCTTCTGCAGGAGCACCAACAGCCGCAGCACCACCCGCGGGTCCAGTTCCGGGGGCAGGCACTGATTTAATATACGCTAACATGGCATCAATCTCCCCGTCGGTTAACCCGGTAAATTGATTCATGGCTACCTTATTGTACTCATTGTACAAATTATTCGCATAAACATCCCCTGTTTTCAAGAAGGCAGCACTATTGCGTATCCACGCATACAGGTTCTTTTTGTTGGGCCAGCGTTCTTCTACTCCGGCCAAGGCGGGACCCGTTAATTTTTTATGCACCTGGTGGCAGGAGGCACAATTGGTTTGGAAAAGCGCCTTTCCATCCTGCGCCTTTGCTGAATTTCCGGTGAAAAAACCGGCAAACATTAAAATAGAGAAACCGAGTCGGGTAAGGCGTTTTAGAGATAGCATATGCACTAACGTGGTTCTTGGTGTGGAAAAGGATCCGTAAACGAATGCAAAAATATGACAGGAAGCTGACAAATACGCAACGACTTAGATTTTTTTTTGTGGTTATTCCAGTTGTAATTGAGCGGATAGTACTGAAATGTTTGGATAAATCCTTAATAAATTTTTGTGAAATTTCTTTTCTGATGAAATGTATAGGGGATTATTAGTTTTTTATATGAATTTTGCCGAATGTTCAAGAAGCTGCAAGAAAAGTGGGGCCTTAGCACCCGAACCTTTTGGATTGTTTTTATAGCTTTCGGGTTAACCGGCACTACCACAGCATTTCTCACGCGGTATGTTACGAAGTGGTTGGGGATGGATGCCCACAGTGAGTGGTACTATCGCCTGGGTGTTCGCATGTTTATGTTGCTGTTCGGTTATCAGGTAATTTTGCTTAGTTACGGTTTTCTCTTGGGCCAATGGGCTTTCTTCTGGAAATATGAACTGAAGCTACTCCGCAAACTGAAAATTCTTCCCCAGGCACCACTTAAAACGCCGATTGCCATTTTCGCCTCCGGGGCTGGCTCGAATGCATTAAAAATTATGCAATTTTTTGAGCAGCATCCTACTATTTCTGTGGACTTACTCATATGTAATAAACCAGGGGCTGGCGTTATTCATCATGCCGAAAAACAGGGCGTACCTGTTTTGTTGATAGAAAAAGACCGATTTTTCCGCGGCGATGCCTATATCCCGGTTTTACAGCAACACCGCATTTCGTTTATTGTGTTGGCAGGATTTTTATGGAAAATTCCAGCGTCGCTAATTGCCGTCTACCCAAATAAAATGCTGAATATCCATCCGGCCCTCCTCCCCAAGTTTGGTGGAAAAGGCATGTATGGAGAAAATGTGCACCGAGCAGTGCTAGATTCTGGTGAAAAAGAGAGTGGCATTTCCATACATCTCGTGAATGAACATTTTGATGAGGGAAAAGTTATTTTTCAGTCAAGCTGCCCTATCGAACCCAACGAAACACCCCATAGTCTGGCGCAAAAAGTGCACCAATTAGAACATGCCCACTACCCCCGGGTAATTGAAACGTTCGTGATAGAAAACAGCCAACCTGCTACCAATTAAGCATTTTTATAATTTGTAATTGTTGTGCGGAGATTGTAGTAATTTTCTGTCTGCACAAAACGCTTTTCACAAATATTTCCGCCGTATGAAATCAATTCTAAGTCTCTTAGTGGCTATTGGTATGTTGTATGCCGTTAGCGCGCAACCCCTGTTACAACCCGCTGCCACCCCTGAATCTGCTGGCTTTTCTTCGCAGCGGCTAGAACGTATCAACCAAGTGATTCAGGCATATATCGATAGTAATTATATTGAAGGTGCCATTGCCTTGGTAGCGAGAAATGGTAAAATCGTTTACCATACTGCTGTAGGATATGATGACAAAGCTGCTGGAAAAAAATTGCAAAAAGATGCCATCTGGCGGATTGCTTCCCAAACCAAGGCCATCACCAGTTTGGCAGTTATGCAACTATACGAGAAGGGATATTTTTTATTAGACGATGCCGTTAGCAAATACATCCCCGCCTTTAAAAAGCCACTCGTATTACAGAGCTTTAATAAAATAGATACCAGCTATACCACCGAACCCGCCAAACGAGAGATTACCATCCGCGACCTGCTCACCCATACTTCCGGCATCGGATATGCCCAAATTGGCAGTGAAACCATGAATGCCATTTATGCCAAAGCAGGCGTTGTGGGAGGAATTGGATTAAAGGGAGGATTACTAAAAGATAACATATTGCGGTTAGCTGCATTACCCCTTGTTCATCAGCCCGGAGACCGATTTACCTATGGGCTCAATACCGATGTATTAGGCTATCTGGTAGAAGTAGTAAGTGGATTATCACTGGATGCTTACTTTAAGCAATACATATTTGATCCGCTGGGTATGAAAGACACGTATTTCTATTTGCCGGCGGATAAACAACATCGGTTGGCCATGCTGCATATGAGTGATAAAAACAATCAGGTAGCGAATTGTCCCGAAACCCTGGAAGTTAATGGAAAGTTTTACCGCGACTATCCGATTCTGCCCGATGGTAGCTTTTATTCGGGTGGCGGTGGATTGGTTTCTACAGCTTACGACTATGCTATTTTTATGCAGCTATTATTGAATGGTGGAGATTATAATGGAAAGCATATTATAGGTAGAAACAGCATTCGACTGATGACGTTGAATCAGCTGGGAGAAAAGAGTTTGGGAAGAAATGCCAAATTCGGATTGGGCTTTGAAATTGTAACGCCTGCCAGTGCACCGTATAGTGTTACCTCCGAAGGAAGCATTAGCTGGGGTGGCATGTTTGCCTCCAGTTATTGGATAGACCCGAAGGAAAAAATCGTTGCCCAGTTTGTACTTCAGCAATATCCTTTTACCCGCGGAGATATTGCGGAGAAATTTAAAGTAGCGGTTTATCAGGCACTACAATAAAGCCATTGCCACCTAATCCGGTATATTTTTACCATTACCGGAGCTGCAAATAGCAGACTATACTTTTTTATCTGTTTTGCAGGTATTGATACCGAAGGGCAAATAGAGCGGGCAAAAACTGATAAGGGAAGTAGCCAGAAAAATACCGCCCAATACCAGCAATATCAAGCCAGCAGTACCGGTTATGGTATGCGTGAAAAACAGGATGGATACCACAATGGCAAAGATTACCCGTATGATACGGTCGGTGCTGCCCATGTTCTTTTTCATAGTAAAATATTTAATTGATTTATTAATTACAGCCCGAAGGTAGGGGTAGGCGTTATTACCAAATATGACAAATGTCACATTATCAAAAAAAGTAGTTTAGAAATAGGGAGAGCGTTAGCCGGGCATGCGGGAAATATACTTCTCAATTTCTTTTACCTGATCAATAACCTGTTGGGTTTTAGGTTTACAGGCTTTGGCTTTGCGGAAAAATTCTTTTGCCGCTCTAAATTCCCGCTTATTCATTAAAATCTGGCACATACCGAGAAAAGCAACGGCCTCACTTTCTTTATCGGGAATACCGGCACGAATGGCGGCGCGGAGATAAGATTCACCCTGCTTCAGATCGCCCCGTTGCATGGCCATCATCCCTAACTGCAGTTTATTAGAACCTTCAGCTTCGGGCATTGCGGAACCCAGCTCGGAGCTTTTTTTCAGGTGTTTTTCAGCAGTAGTAAAATCCTGCTTCATCATGGCCAAATTACCTAAAATGGTAAAATAGGTAGAACGAACCGGCTTATATAATAGATTGGGGAACCAGATGGTTGCCAGAATTTTTTCTACTTCTTCAATATTACCCGCTTCCATAGGCCCCTGAATCAGCCGCATGGGACCAATAAAGAAATGGCTCGCAATAGCAATAAATCCTGCAAAGTAGAGAATGAATGAAGGCCAGAATCCAGAGCTGATGTTTACCCATATGGCCAAAGCAAAAGCCAGCAAACCTAGCCAAAAACGATACTTTATTAAAAAATTGTAGAATACCATATCAATTATTGAGGAGGGCAAATATACGGAATCTGCCGGGCTGAAGAAAGGAAAGGCTAGTCTTTGGCATCATTGATTTCAATAAAATAGCCATCCGGATCATTGATCCATACCTGCTTTACCCCATCTATGCGGGTTGTGATTTGGCCCTTCTCCCCTTTCGAATTATAATAGGGGATTCCCTTTTGTATCAGCATTTCCACATAATCAGCCGTTTTAGCCACGCTGAAACACATATGATTGTTTAAAAAGTACTCTTTCGGCTGGGGGGCTCCCTGAATAATATGCAGGGCAACACCCGGGGCAATTGAAAACCAGGCATGCTTATTATCGTGAAAGGGTTCGGGTATTGTATCGAACTGAAAGATCTCCTGATAAAATCGAGCTGACTGCTGCATATTAACCACATAAATGGCGAGGTGGTTGAGATGAGCCTTTGGGGGCTTATTAGTGCTTTGGGCACTTATGTGCTGCAAAGAACCCATCATTAAACAACAGCCAACTGCAAGAAAAAGATGACGCATAGAAAAGATTTTAAGTAAGGTACAGATTAAATTATTCGTAACCAACAGTACTCCTTAGTTGTACTTTGGCAATCCATTTGGGAAATAGTAGTTTTGCGGGGATTGATAGCTGAAAAGGATAATCTCAGCAAAAATGTTTGGTCACGTAGTTCTCCGCCAGAGGCGGACAGGAATGGAGAGCTTCCCGCTCCCCGCTAACTTTGGCAATCCGTTTTGGAAATAGTAGTTTTGCCGGAATTGGATAAGGCGTTTTTATTTATCTGATAATTTTTCTGGTCCCGTAGTTCAATGGATAGAATAGAAGTTTCCTAAACTTTTGATACAGGTTCGATTCCTGTCGGGACTACCACTATTATAAGGTTCTGATGTCAGAACCTTTTTTGTTTTTTGAAATTATTCTTTGAATTCATTTTGAAAAATGTGGAGCAAAATGTGTAGCAGAATTGAAATTGGATAAAAGAGTTTCGGGAATATTCCCGGAGGTAAATTGCGAAAAGATTGGTTTAAGAATGAAGAAAATTTAAGCCTACGTGAATCTTGACTTTTTCATATCTTATATTTAAAATCGATGGTTTGTCTACTTTTAAATATGTGAATTCCGTGGGAGCTGACATTAATAAAACTAATTTTAATCTGATTAATTTTAACTATTTAGTATGAGAAAAAAAATCAAGTTTGAAAATGGAATTCTGGAAAAACAAATCATTCAAGATGCTGGTTTTAAAAAACTAATTTTAGTTTCTGCTAACATCAATAAAATTGAAGATGTGAATGTTCTACCTTTTGTAGAATTAATTTTAAGTAATGATGATAGCATGTTTAAATCTTATAGTAATTTAATCCCTTCAACTAATAACCTCAATTGCTTTGATCTTTTGAAGGAATCTACTAATTATCATGTTTTATCAAATGAAACATTCCACACATTGAAATGTTTAGTGCCAGATAATCTTTATGTTGCAAATGTTGTGATTGAAATGGAATTTGAGATTGAGTAATTGAATAAAAAATGAAAGAATGGCAAAATATGCTTAAGAATATATCAGCTGCTACCAGATACCTGTTGATAGATCAAATGTTGAATGATAAGCGTAAACCTTACCCTAGTTTGGAGCAATTGGCAGCAAGAAACATTGCTATTTAAGATTCAGATGTTCCCTGTTCAACCATTGAGTAGGATATTATGTCTCGTACTTAAGAATCAAACTAATATTACTTTCAAATCCTCTACCCAAAAGTTCGAAACCAGGCCTGTCAGGACTACCATAAACTTTTGATACAGGTTCT
>JBIINW010000078.1:0-11915 GCA_044337245.1 Sediminibacterium sp.
CTTTTGCACGCAAGGCCCAGTAATTCTTCAAATACCGAACTCGCTCCTCTTTTCTTTTACTGCCAATAGCATTATGAAAATTAACGGCCTCCCCAATACCTTGTTCTATCGGAAAACTTCGGGTGCCCAGGGTTTCAAATTTTCTGATATCCCCACTCCGGGGCTTGTCGTTACAGGTTAGTGGCCATATTTTTTCAATCTTCTCCTTCTTAATCCATAACATACCACTACCGATAGGTGCACTTAAAAATTTGTGTAAGCTGGTTCCAAAATAATCACACTCGAGATCTGGAATTTTAAAATCAATTAAACCAAAAGAGTGAGCGCCATCTACAATTACTTCTATCCCGCGCTGATGCGCCATCCGGGCAATTTTGGCTACCGGCAATACTTGCCCTACCCAATTAATCACATGCGTAACATGAATTACTTTGGTTTTTGGAGTAATCGCTTTTTCAAAAGCTGCTACAATTTCCTTGTCATTTTCTATGGGAAAATCGAAACTGATTTGGGTATACTTTATTTTGTCGCGCAAGGCTCGCTGTCTCCATGCCTGAATCATATTGGGGTAATCCTGCAAAGTGCCAATCACTTCATCCCCCGGTTGCAAATCCATACCAAAAATAACGGTATTCAACGCTTCTGTTGCGTTTCGGTTAATGGCGATTTCTTCGTCTGAACATCCTGCCAATAAAGCAAGTTTTTGCCGAAGCGGCTCCCTTCCCTGATCCAATATCCGCCACATATAATATGAGGGGCCTTCATTGGTAAACCGATTATATCTTTCAACCGCTTCCTGCACAACTCGGGGAGAAGGACTTACTCCCCCATTATTCAGGATAATTAAGTTCGAATTAACAGTATACGCTTGCTGGATAGTCATCCAAAAATCTTCATCCATAGCCGCCTCGCCGGCACTCAGGTGGCTGATACGGCGGTATGCTTGCTCCCATTCAGCTGCATGTGCTTGTTCAAATAAGCTGGCAGCAGAAATAGCGCCTGCCATCAAACCCATTTTTTGTAAGAATTTTCTTCGCGGCTCCATCATAAAAAGTTAAACAGTAAATTACTGATTATTACTGAATTAGCGATATGCTCCCAGCATTTCTAACAAACTTCGTACCTTTACACTCTAAAAATCCGGTATGAAAAGTTGGGGAATGGGAACTTTGGTTGCATTGGGAATTCTTTTCAGTAATAGCCTACTAGCGCAATGCTCTATTTGCACTAAAACAGCAGGTCAACTAGGGGAAGGCCCTGCCGCCTCTTTAAATTCTGCTATTATATACCTGGCCCTTGCCCCATTTGCGATTGTGGGCTATTTCGGATGGCGCTGGTGGAAAAATGAAAAAAAAGTGATTGAAGAAGAACAATTCTTATAGGCCGCTTATCAACTAAACCCGCCACCGAAAACTCAGCAGCCAGCTATTTTTTAATTGAGATATCAACGGAAACCTCCTTACTTTATTACAATAAATAATCGCCCGGTTTCGCATCAGCCATCTAAATAAGCCGAAATTAAACCGCTGATGGAGCGATATCTGCCAATAAGCATATCCTTCCTCAAAAAAAGATTGGTCGCCAGCCGATAGGGTAGTAATTTTTCTAAATGCATCCAGGTGCTTTACCAGTGTACTGCGAAATCGCTGCCGATGCGTAGATTCAGAAAGATTTGATTGGAGCGTTACATTTCGGTCGTGTACCCGCTGATACACCAGCACTTCCCTAAGAAACTGAACACGGTTACTAGCCATAGCAACCATGGCAAGCCACCAATCGTAATAAACCCCCTCGGGTAAAGGAAAGGCTGCCTCACACAAACTTTTCCGAATAATCATGGCATGCCCACTCACCGTATTATATACTGATATTTTTTTAGGGTCACTGCCCGCTATTCGCCTGTTTTTAGAGGAGGGTTTGGGTGAAACAGGTGGTGCATCCGAAAACTTTACCGAATCGCAGTAAATCAAAGAAGCATCCGCATCAAAAGCTGCCAACATGCGGGCAATCTTTTCGGGGTGCCAGATATCATCCTGATCAGCCAGGGCAATTAGAGGGGCTACGGCTTGAGTAATCGCTTGCTGAAAATTCGCCGAAAAGCCTACATTCTCTTGCAAGGCTACCACCCGAATTCGGGCATCTCTTGCTGCCATTTCACGAGCGAGCACAACAGTGTTATCGGTAGAAGCATCATCCGAAATAATCAACTCCTGAATAGAGAAAGTCTGATTAAGAATACTGCTTACCTGCTCGGCCAAAAACCGAGCCCCATTATAGGTGCAGAGTACTACGGATACAGACATACGTTACTTAAAAAAGAAAGCTAAAGATACAAACCCCCAAAGGAAAAAACGGGAATTCTGTTTTCTGTAAAAAGAAATCTGCGATTGATTATCTTTATGCAGTTGCCCCCGTTTTCTATTTATTCTATTTTGAAAAACCATGGATGCTGCTACCCAACCCCTGATTTCTGTAGTAATGGCCACGTATAATGGTGCGGAGTATTTATCCGAACAACTCGATAGTCTGCTATCGCAAACCTATCCCAATATGGAAATTGTGATTTGTGATGATGCCAGCACCGATGGCACATCGCTATTGCTAGCATCCTATGCAGCCATCCACAGCAACATACGTGTATATCATAACAAAGAAAATTTGGGGTATATCCGCAACTTCGAGCGTGCCATCACCCTTTCTTCCGGCTCACTCGTAGCCCTTTGCGATCAGGATGATTATTGGTTTCCCGAAAAACTGGCCGTTCAATATGCGTCTTTGGGAGAATCGGTGCTGGTGTATTGCGACTCCTATATCTGCCATGCAAATCTGTCGCTTACGGGTAAAACAGTATCCAGCATCAGCAATTGCAACTCTTATAACAGCTGTTTACAGCAGGCCGTATTTTGTCGCATTTATGGAAATACCATGCTGTTTAAAAAAAGTATTTTACAGGGTGCACTTCCCTTCCCAACCGCTTTGCCACACGATTGGTGGATTGCTTATATCGCAGCCTGCAAAGGGAATATTACTTATTGTAATGAACTGCTGGTTAAATATCGGCAACACGAGCATAACCTCATTGGTGCAGCCACCGGCAAAAGCAGACCGGTTTCAGAAATTGAAAAGCAAGAAAGAGAAGCCCGCGAAATTGCAGCCATCAGAGATCGCATGCAACTATTCTACGACACCTGCCCACCCGAAAACCATTTCGAGAAAAAAGCCCTTGAACAACTAAATCTTTCGTATCGAGATTTTTCTTTTGCGAATAATTTTTCCAGAATGCGCTATTTTTTTAAGTACCGAAATTGGTTGTTGTCTGTAAAAAAAAGATCCCCCCTAAGAAACTGGCTCTTTTGCGCAAAGATGTTTGTAAAAATAAAATAGCCCTAAGCAAGATCACGATACATTGTAAGATATTGCCTGGCTGCTGCCGACCAGCTGAAACTCAAGGCATGCCGCTGCAAAGCCTGTTGCGGGGAAGTTTGGTGATAGTGCTGTAATCCCTGCTCTACTGCATTCCGCATCTCATCCGGATCAAATGAGGTAAAGTAATAAGCCAATGAGCCGCCTATTTCGGGAAGGGAAGTATGTGTAGATAAAAATACCGGTTTGCCAAAATACATGGCTTCTAATACCGGCATGCCAAAGCCTTCTGCGATAGAAGGAAATACAAATGCCTCACATTGCTGATAATACCACTGCTTTTGTGCATCAGTAATAGCGCCGGCAATAATCACCCGATGCTCCACTCCCCAGCGAACTGCTTCCTGCTTAATTTTTTGCAGATAGGCTTCTTCATGGGTAATGCCTGCAATCACCAGCCAATAATCATTGCCTTGTAGCAAAGCTGGTAACACATGAAAATTCTTTTTGGCAGCCAGTGTGCCAATGGTGAACAAAAAAGGCTTGTCCGGAACCAAAGGCGGAATTTCCGGAGCCAACTGAGAAAAATTACACCCGTTATAAATAACCGACGATTGAGCCGAATTCACCTGCAGGTTACGATGCAACTCCTCCAGCACAAAATTAGATATAGCCACCACCCGATCTGCACGATTTATTTTCTGTTGCAGCTCTGCCAGCGATTTTTTTATATAGGTAGCCCCTCTGCCGGGTTGGTGTAAAAAATTAAGGTCGTGGATAGTAAGCACTACCGGTATGGATCTCCGAAAAGGGAAATACTGGCTACCCTGATGAAGCGAATGCCAAACCTGATAGGAAGCCGTGGTAGGAAGTTGGAACTTATGCAAGCCTATCTGTTTGCGATAAACTGCTTCCTTTCCAAATACACCCATTTGATTCGCCGGGAGATAAAAACTGAGTTCTTCGCGGTCGGTTTTTTCTTGTACCAACGCTTTTCCTAACTCCATACAAAAATGATACAAACCCGTATGCGGATACTTTAACCGTTCCGTATCTATCCATATGCGCAGCAAGCCGGAATTCATCAATTGGCATATTTTTTTTCGAGAAAATGAAACAAGTTAAATGCAGGTTGCTCCATCTCTTTTTCCAGTGAAACAAGCAGTTGATGCTTATTGATATCCCGCATTCTATATTGACGGATTAGCTGATAGGCTTTCTCGGCCAACAGCCATTTTTTTCTTTCCGTTGTTCGCTGAACCCGATGATGCTGCTCAATTGCAGCCGCCAGTTCGATTATACCGGACTGTTGCGTAGCAATTGTTTTGAGGATGGGAATTTCCCAATCACCCTGAACAAAAGCAGGCGCAAGCATGCTTCTTAAGTTTTTCACCAACTGATCTGCATCCGGGCGATCGCATTTATTCACTACAAAAATATCGGCAATCTCCATTAAGCCGGCTTTCATGGTTTGCACTTCATCCCCTGCTTCCGGAACCATCACCACTACGGTGGTATCTGCTAGTCCGGCAATCTCAATTTCACTTTGTCCTACCCCCACCGTTTCCACCAATAATTCATCAAAACCTGCCGATTGCATTACAGCGCATATTTCTAAAATTTGCGGATGTAATCCCCCTAAAGAGCCGCGGGTTGCAAGGGATCGAATATATACTTGTGGATGATTATACCAGGAGCTCATCCGGATACGGTCGCCCAATAGGGCACCCAGATGAAAGGGAGAGGATGGGTCTACACAAATAATCCCTACTTTTTTACCCTGCCCCACCCATTCGCGTATTAACGTATCACTCAGGGTACTTTTTCCTGCCCCCGGCGAGCCGGTAATGCCCGTTATCAATGCCTTTCCAGGCACAAGCTGTTGCAGAAAACTGAGATAGCCTTCCGACTGGTTTTCTACCAAAGTAATCGCTCTCGCCAACGATTTATACGATGGGTTAGCGAGATCGGATAGTAGAAATTGCCAATTCATGCCGATGGTTTAGCGTAAATTTAGTGGTTGCCGGTTAGTAAATAAAATATTACCGCCATTCTATTATTTACCCATACCCGATATTTGTGCATGATGAACCGGCTTCGACTCTTTTTCTCCTACCCCAACCTTCCCAACCTGCTATTCATTATTATGCTGGGCGGCTTGTTTTTTAGCAGAGCCATCCTGTCGCTTTCACAGGTTGTTTGGGCAATTTGGATTTGCATAGATATTTTTAAAAATGGAAGGCTCACAAACACCTTACCAGCCTGGAGTGTATGGGTAATGGTTATTGGGTTACTGGGCTGCTGGCAAGCTCCCTTTACCTGGAGCCACTTCGATTACCTGCTTACGCTGCTGATGTATCCGATTGCTTTTCATGTTTGCAGCCGAGTATCTTCCCAAACGCTGCAAAAATGGATCATCTATTGCGGTATAGCAGCTGGGGTGGGAATTCTCTATGCACTTGTTCAATACAGCAAAACATCCGCTCAATGGCAACAAGCGTATGGATTGGGGAAATCACTGCCTACCTTTATGGATACAGATCATGTTCGGTTTGGAATATTCTTAAGTGGTACCGCCATGCTCGTATTGCTATTAACAAAGTTTTCTATCCGCACCCGCATATTGATATGCATACTGCTGGTGGCTTCCATCGCTTTTATGGCCGTACGCACCGCATGGGTAAGCACCTCAATTATTGCAATATGCTTTCTTGTTTTTCTATCCCTTTCAAAACGCAAATCGAAACAATTATTGAAACTAGGGTTGCTCTGTATGGCACTCTTTGCAATGGCGGTAGCTGCCTATCAGTTATTTCCTACGGTGCAACAAAAATGGGCTTATACCCGGTACGACTGGCAACAATATACCGGTGATACCAGCAATATGCGTTATTCGGATGGTGCCCGGAGGATTATCAATACACTAGCTTATAAAGAAATTACCGAAAAGGGAACCGCAAATAAAGGATGGGCGGGCATTGCGCCAACGTTGCAACAATCGTTTGAACAAGCTTTTCCTCAAACACCGGTAACTTTTCGCTGGCCCTTTAACCAATGGCTATTTTGGTGGATGGGGGCCGGCCTATTGGGTATGTTGTTGTTTACCGGCTGGATGTTTTATCCGATTCTCAGGGGCATCCAAAAAAAACAATGGACACCAGTTGCTTGGACGCTCGCAATAGCCGCCTCCTGCCTGGTAGAATCTACCCTAAGTTTACAGTATGGAGTATGGATGCACGCTTGGATAGGGGCCATCGCCTGGCAGTTGCAAGATCTGTCGCCCGCCAACGATACATTTACCGGATAACCCGATAATTTTTAAAATCAAAAGGCCGAATACCGGTAAGTTTTTCAAAATAATACAGGAGCCGATTTTTGAAAGAAAATTTTTTGCGGGATATATCTAGCGTAACCTGCCAGTTTTTTCTATTTATCCGGTCGAGCATAACGCTGGGGTGTGTGCCAGTAAATTTCTCTAAAGAATCAAATGATTCGAAGTTCCACGCAGCCGGATTCATCAGCATTTTTTCCATATCCGCATCACCCAGCCAGTAAGGACTAACATTTTTTTGTTTTTGCATCATCTGTTCCGGACTTTTCACCCAGCCATAATGGTACACACAGGCAGGTATTGGTTTCACCCGAATTTTTTCAGTGCCCTTTCTAAAGCCCTGGGCATCTTTATAGGCAGTTATGGAAGTATTATTTCGAATAATTCTTACTTCTTTGTGATACCACTTACGACTATCCCCAATATAATCGTAAGTGCCATAAAAATGCAGATAATCGAATAGAAGTCCTTCTACCTCAGCATTAGACAAGTGCTCGGCACAACCCTGTAAAATGGCTGTATGATATTTTTCGTGAATTACCTCATCCGCCTGTATATAAAAAGCCCAGTCGCTTTTGGGATTGATCAGAGCCTTAGCCTTGTCGGTTTCTACAGCCAGCACTTGTCCGCCACTGCGCAGGCTCATATCCCAAACCGAATAATGAATTTTAATTTTGTTGCTTCCAATAGACCGAATAAGCTGCTCGGTTTCATCTGTTGAATCACCTACCAGCACAATCATTTCATCTACAACCGGCAAAATACTTTGGATGGCCTCTACAATAGGATAATCGTTGAGGATAGCATTTCGTATGATGGTAAACCCGGAAATAAACATAATCGCCACAATTAATGTGTAAAGAACCGAAAACTTTTGCATCTTGCCTATCGGATGGCAATATCTTCTTTCTTACTGACCATTTAACAGTACCATGACAAACTTTATACCTTTATTCCCCTTGGGCATTGTAGTTTACCCGGGAGAGCTGCTCAACCTGCATATATTTGAACAGCGCTACCGGCAATTGATGGGAGAATGTTTTGAAGAAAGTAAACCCTTTGGCATTCCAACCGTAATTAATAACCAGGTTCGGGAAACAGGCACCCTGGTTACTCTGCTGGAAATAGTTACCCGATACGATGATGGCCGAATGGATATCCGTGTAAAGGGCGAACAATTGTTTCGGATGCTCGAAATGGTACAATCCCTTCCCGGAAAGTTATACAGTGGGGCAATTGTTCATTATCCCGCCAATCGGGTAGAGCCCCACCCCCGATTGCAGGCAACTGTAATTGCAGGTATTCGGGAATTACATAAGTGGCTGAATGTTAGTAAAAATTTCCGTTTGCCCGATCATGAGTTGAGTAGCTATGATATCGCTCACCATGCCGGCTTATCTGTAGAGCAGGAATATGAATTGCTGGAATTATTAGATGAATGGCAAAGATTAGAATATTTACGCAGACATTTGCAAACCACCCTACCCATGATGGCCGAAATGGAAAGCTTGAAAGAAAAAATCAAACTAAACGGACATTTCAGAGAACTAAAAGGTTGGGAGCCCAAATAAATCAGCATCTATGAGCACTACGATTTGTTTTGATTTTGGCAATACCCGTTTAAAAGCAGGTGTTTTTACCGATAGCGTCTTTCGGGAAGAAGTAGTGCTATCGGGGCCTACACCGGATGCTATATTGCCCTTACTGGAAAAGGAGCACCCCGATAAAATCATTCTTTCTTCGGTTATCAATCACCCCCCCGAAACTATCCGGCTGCTGGAACAATATTCGCGGTTCCACTTGTTAAACCATGCCAGTAAATTACCGCTTACTACCCCGGTTGGCAAACCCGAAACCATTGGAACAGACCGCCTGGCGATTTGCGCGGCAGCCGTAAATTTGTTTCCCAATAACCATTGCCTGGCCATTGGGTTAGGTACTTGCATTACCTATAATTTTATCAACCAGGCGCATGAATTTCTTGGGGGAAGTATTTCTCCGGGAATGAATATGCGATTCAGGGCCATGCACGAACAAACCGCCCTGCTGCCGATGGCTGCTCCTGCCAAAAGATTTCCGCTGGTAGGATATGATACACTCACCAACCTGCAAAGTGGGGTAATACAGGGAATTGCCTGCGAAATAGATGGCACTATCCATGCCTATCGCAGCAAATACAATAAGCTGGAGGTATTAATTACCGGCGGAGACCTGGTATTTTTTGATGCCCTACTCACACATCCGATGCATCGCGACCCCTATTTACTCTTCAAAGGATTACACGCCATCTGCGAAGCTAATCTGCCCTGATTTTCACTTATCTTTCCCAAATTAATCACCGAACTTTGGGGGGATGAATAAAAATTGTCTGTTAACACTGCTCAGCTATGTGCTACTTTGCACATTACCCGGCTGTGAAAACGATATTAATGAAGTGCGGGCACTGGGTAAGCAATCAACCAATGTGGAAGTAGGCACCAAAATTGACAGCTACCTTAGCGTAGCCGGAAAAGTAAATGCCCATCTAACTGCCCCAAAAATTCTTCGCTATCAGGGAAATGGCGTGCGCAAATCGGAATTTCCCAATACCCTGCATGTAGATTTTTACAATGATAGCATGAAGATCGACAGCCGCATAGATGCCCAATATGGCAGCTTTATAGAAAATGAACAGAAAGTGTTGCTGAAAAATCATGTGGTGGCTTCAAATATACTGGGCGATACCCTGTTTACCGATGAGTTGTGGTGGGATCAGGTAACTGAAAAATTTTATACCGACAAAAAGGTTACTATCAGCAAAAACCACCGAAGTGATTACTTTGTTGGCATTAAGGGGATGACCTGCGACCAAAACCTTACGAATTTGCACCTGTTTGAGATCGAAAGCAATAGTTATACTACTTACCGGGATTCAACCGCCACGCCACCCCCTCCTGCACCCATAACCCCCGCCCCTGCCTTACCCAACCTAAAAGCTCGCAGGAATTAGGCTACAGATAACCCTTAGGGTTTGTATATTTGTGGTAACTTTTTGGTATGACTGAACTGGTTATTGTTATTGGCATTTTTATTACCCTGATTATCATCGCCTTTTTTGCCGGGTATGAAATTGCATTTGTTACCGCAAACAGACTGAACATTGAGCTGAAAAAAAAGCAGGGAACACGCAATGGAAGAATATTGTCTGGGTTTATGGAAAATCAAGCCCGCTTTATTGGCACCTGTTTAGTGGGACTGAATATTTTTCTGGTAATTTATGGGTTGCTGTTTGATGAGTTGCTGAAAATGACCCTCTGGAATCCCTTGAAAATTCCAAATGAATACTTGAAACTGGTATTCGACACACTGCTTTCCACCATAGTAGTTTTGCTGCTGGGCGAATTTTTACCCAAAGCTATTTTTAGGGCGAAAAACGATTCACTGCTGAATACATTCGCCCCGATTGCACAATTTTTTCATGGCTTATTCCAACCCATTACTAATTTTTTTGTAAATGCTTCTCAATGGATACTTACCTACGTTTTTAATGTGCGAGTAAGCGAGCGAAATGAGGCTTTTTCGAAAATAGATTTGGAACATTTTTTTCAACAAACCCGAGAGCAAGATGAGGAAAGTACCGAACTGAATACAGAATTGTTTGAAAATGCCCTTAGTCTGCCTATGGTAAAAATCAGACAATGCTTGGTTCCCAGAACTGAAATTGAAGCCTGTGAATTACTTAGCCCCATCGAAACCCTGCAACAACAGTTTATCCAAACCCAGCTGAGTAAGCTGGTGATTTATGATGATAATATTGATAACATAGTTGGGTATGTTCATCAGCTCGACTTATTTAACCGACCCACCAATATTCAGTCGATTTTACACCCCATGATTGCCGTTCCTGAAACCATGAGTGCACCCGACTTGATGAATAAATTTACTAAAGAAAGAAAAAGTATTGCCTGGGTAGTGGATGAGTTTGGAGGTACGGCTGGGATTGTAACAATGGAAGACCTGCTGGAAGAAATTTTCGGCGAAATTAGAGATGAATATGATGTGGAGGATGCGGATGATAAACTGGAAAATGATGAGTATACTTTCAGTGGGCGATTAGAGCTGGACTACCTGAATGAGAAATACGGTTTGGATTTTCCGAATGGGAATTCTGAAACCCTGAGCGGTTATATTATTCAGCAAAATGAGGCCATTCCTAAACAAAAAGAATTTATTATTATTGAACGTTTTCGTTTTGAAATACTGGATGTTAGTGATACCCGAATAGAAAAAGTAAAAATGAAAGTACTCTAATAAAGCAACACAACTTTGTTGCCTGCTACCCCTTACCTTTATCACCGCATTTATTTGTTTTTGTACATGGCTTTATTTAATAAACAATCCGACGATTCTGCCCCCGAAATGACGTTCATCGACCATCTGGAGGAATTACGGGTTCGTATCATTCGGTCGGCTGTTGCCATTCTGCTAATGGCAGCGGTGATTTTTATCTATCGCAACTGGATTTTCGATTATATAGTTACAGGGCCTATCAACCCCGACTTTATTTCTTACCGGGTGCTCTGCAACTTCAGCCATTGGGCGCATTTGGGCGATGCCCTTTGCATGCCTCCGGTTAAAGTAAACATGCAAAGCAACACTTTTGGGGGCCAGTTTTTGGGTAGCATCTCTATGGCATTGGTTGGGGGGATTATTATGGCATTCCCATTTATTTTCTGGCAATTCTGGCAATTTATCAAGCCGGCATTAAAAGAAAATGAAAGTAAAAATACCCGCTATGTGATTTTCTGGGTAACCTTATTCTTCTTTTCCGGAGCCGCCTTTGGGTTCTTTTTGCTTGGGCCTTTCACCTTTAATTTTTTGGCGGGGTTTCAACTGGGTAATCGGGGAACCATTGTTACCTTACCTACATTTACCGATTATATAGACAATCTTACTAATATCATTTTGGGCTGCGGATTGGCATTTGAGTTGCCGGTACTGGCCTTTATACTTACTAAGGTTGGAGTAATTTCCCCTGCCTTTTTGCGTAAAACACGTAAGTATGCCGTGGTGATTATACTGATAGTGGCCGCGTTTATTACCCCGAGTCCCGACTGGATGAGCCAAATGATTGTGTTTACCCCCCTGTTTCTTTTGTATGAGCTTAGTATTCTGGTATCTGCCAGGGTATTTAAGGAAGTACAGGAAAAAGAAGCGGAAGAATGGAGTTAATAGCCTCTTC
>JBIINW010000079.1:0-11897 GCA_044337245.1 Sediminibacterium sp.
AGATGCTGCTAACACTGCTTCTATGTCGCTGGCGGGTTTTCATGGTGCTTCTGATAGCGCCAAAGAGTTCCATGTGCAAATGCAATCACTCACTAAGAATTTGAACTCGCTCAATACGATTTATGAGCTGGAATTACAAGAAGGTAATAATAACCTCAAAGTGATGAATGATTTCTATGGTAAACTGGCCCAAACTTCTTCAGCCATGGCCGGAAGCGCCGAAGATGCCATAAGGGCAAAAGAGCAAATTGCTGCTTTATCCAGCAACCTTGGCAAGCTGAATCAATTATACGGAAACATGCTCACTGCAATGCAAGGCCGTTAATTGAATTGAATGAAAAACCCATTTATCGTGACTATTAAATTATAAAGCAACATGTCACTACCTAAAGAGCCGAGGCAGAAAATGATCAACATTATGTACCTGGTGCTTACCGCACTGTTGGCACTGAATGTTTCGGCAGAAATTTTGAACGCATTTAAAACGGTTGACCATAGTCTTCAGTCTGCTACGGGCATCATAGAAAAAAAGAATGCTGATATTTTTGCTTCCTTTAAGAGAAAGCTGGAGGATCCGGTGTCTCGAGAGAAAGCAAGTATCTGGTTTCCCCGTGCCGAGCAAGCTAAAAAGCTGGCGGATGAATTATATACTTATCTAGAGAATCTGAAGAAAGAACTCAAGCAGGAAGCAGGTTTGAAGAAGAACGAAGACGGCGAAGAAGTATATAAAGAAGATGATCTGGATTCTCCTACCCGTTTATTTATTTCTGCTCCACCGGAGGGAAAGGGTAAGGGACAAGAGTTATTCAAAAAATTATCTGATTTTAAAACTCAGTTACTTGCCATTGATGATACGCTGGCATTAGAAATTGGTAAAAATCTTCCGCTGGATTTAGCTATTCCTAAAACTAATAATAAGGCTGGGAAAGAAGATTGGGCTTTCCATTATTTTCATATGACGCCGGCCATCGCTGCTATCACCATTTTAAGTAAACTTCAGAATGATGTTAGAAATTCAGAGGCACAGGTAGTTGAATATTGTCACAAGGAAATTGGAGAAGTTGAAATTATCTACGACGAGTTTCAGGCATTTGCCCAGGCCGATACCCGTTATCTGATGCAAGGGGAAGAATTAGTAATTACTGCAGGTATTGGCGCATTTAGCAAAAATGCTCAGCCAACTATTACCATTGATGGCAGATCGGTACCTGTTAAAGACGGAGCCGGTGAATACAAGCTTACTGCTAACGAACCAGGCCTTTATAGTAAAAAAGTACGGATTGACTTCAAAAAGCCCGATGGCACTGCTTCTTCAGTTGAAAAAGAAGTAAAGTACTCTGTAGGTACCCCCAGCGGATTAGTAGTTTCTACCGATAAAACCCGTGTTTTTTATGCCGGGTTAGAAAACCCGCTGAGTGTTACCGGCGGTAGTGGAGATGAAAAAGTAAGTGTAAGTTTTGCAGGTTCCGGTGTTACGGGTAATAAAGTAGGTGCCGGTCAATATATGGTTACTTGCTCTACTCCCGGTGTAGCAACGGTAATTGCAACCGATGGTAAGAATACTCAAAAGTTAACCATCCCTATCAAGCGACCCCCAGATCCGCTGGCTACAGTGGGTGGTAAGGCAGGCGGACCAGTTCCTGCTAACTTTTTCAAAGCGCAATTGGGTGTTGCTGCTGAATTAAAAGATTTCGTTTTTGAAGGAGTTAAATTTAAGGTAATCGAGTATACCCTGGTATTCAACGGAAAAGGGTTTCCAGAACTGGCTTTTACACAAATTAAAGGCGGACCTTACTTTAATGATGAAGCTAAACAATACTTGAAAATGTGCAGAGATGGCACCACAGTTGTTATTGATGAAATTAAAGTATTGGGGCCTGATGGAACCCGTAAACTCGAGCAAAATATATCATTTACGCTACAATAATATCTATATGAAAAAGCTGCTAATTGTAGGAATGGTTTTAGCCGGTATGGGAATAGGCGTTCAGTCTATTGCTCAATCGGGATATGGTAAAAAACCTGCTACTACCCCTGCTACTACCCCTGCTGCACAGCCCCCGGCTGCTCAACCTGCCCCAAAAACAACCGCACCCGCTGCAAAGGGTGGTGCGGCTGCCAAAAATAAAAAGGGTGCTCCCCAAGCCGCCGCTAACCAAGCAGTTCAGGCTGCCCCAGCTCCAGCACCTGTGCTGGCTGCAGTGCCTAAAGTAGATACCATCCCTGTTGAATACGACACAACCAGTGCAGTTTCAAGACCGGAAATTTCACTTAGAAACGCTTTTGCTACCGACCGGAGCCAAAACAGAGATCGTAAGCCACTGGAATATGAACATCTGCGGGAAGATGATAATATGTGGAGTGAATTTATCTGGCGCGAAATTGATGCCCGAGAAAAAATGAACCAGTCTTTCAATTATCCCGGATCGGATGACAATGGAGATCGTCGCTTCTTCTCGATATTGGTTAATGCAATTCAATTTGATTCGGTAACTGCTTTTGGAGATGATATGTTTACCCGTCCTTATACCTCGGATAAAATTAGCTCTATTGTGAATGGCGGACTGGATACCGTAGATGTACCGGACTTGGAAAATGGCGGCATAAAGAAAAAACAGGTAACGTATAAGCCACTTTTCTCATTTGATTCAGTATATACCTTCCGTATTAAGGAGCAAATAATTTTCGATAAAGAAGCGAGTCGTTTATTCACACGCATCATTGGTATTGCACCCATTGCCAAACGTATGGTAGGGGGTCGTTCTGAACCTTTTACCTTATTCTGGCTCTATTATCCTGATTTACGCAAAACCTTTGCTAAAATAGACGTGTATAATCCGAAAAACTTTTCCAGCAGAATGACCTGGGAGGAACTTTTCGAGAGCCGATATTTTAGTAGTTATATCACCAAATCCAGTGCTAATAACCCTAAAAATATAGACTTGCTCCAGATTGCCGGAAACAGTAAACTGATGCGCTTGTATGAGGGGGAGAATATCAAGACTAGGATTTTTAACTTTGAACAAGACCTTTGGCAATACTAAAAAAGTTATCATATTTTCTTTTAAAAAGGGGGCTAAAAGCCTCCTTTTTTTATGTGATAATCAATAAGTTACTAATTATTTGTCTTCTTGTTTGAAATATCCTTTTTAATTTGTATCTTCGTTACGGTTTTTCATAGGATATTGGATTTTAAAACGGGACTGGATTTTTATCCTGGTCCCTTTTTTATTTATTACCCTCCCTAAAATAGTTCACTACTAAGGCGGCTTTAGATTTGCCAATAATTTTCTCCAATGATTCGGGTGATTGTAGCTGAACCTTTTTTACTGATTTAAATGCAGTTAATAATTGTTGAGCTGTTTGCGAACCAATTCCCGGAATTTTTTCTAATCCGTTGGTAAAAGTTCCCTTAGAGCGAATATTCCTGTGGAAGCTAATTCCAAAGCGATGTACTTCATCACGGATAAATCTAATTAGTTTCAGACTGTCGCTGTTCCAAGGTAGGCGAATAGATTGTTGATCCCCTGCAAAAAATAATTCTTCCTCATTTTTCGCTAACCCAATTACCGTCATTTTACCAATTAGTTGCAATGCCCGAATACTCTCTAGGGCAGCATTCAATTGTCCCTTGCCGCCATCAATAATTACTAATTGCGGCAGTGATTTTTCTTCTTCTAATAATCTTTTATACCTGCGATATACTACTTCTTTCATGGTGGCAAAATCATCAATGCCAGTTACAGTTTTTACGTGATAGTGCCGGTAGTTTTCTTTGCTGGGCATTCCCTCTAAAAAACATACCATGGCCGATACCGGATAGCTGCCTTGAAAATGACTGTTATCAAAACATTCTATATGTGCTGGTAAGGAGGGTAATTGTAAAAGTGCTTGCAGCTCGCTTAATACTTGCTTTTTTTCTGCGGCTGATTTACCTGCTGGCTGCCATAATTTTTTTTGCTGAATTTCCTGTTGATAGTAATTCACATTCTTCAGGGATAAATCCAATAGCTTTTTCTTTTCTCCAGCTTTTGGAACCAGTATAGTAATATCTTTTTCCGGATAATTAATCGGAAACGGTACCACACATTCAGCTGCCATGCTGTTAAATTGCGCTCGCATGTTGGCGATGGCAAAAATCAATACTTCTTCATCTGATTCTTCTAATTGAATTTCCAACTGAACGGTATGCGTTTGAACTATGGTTCCATGTTGAACCATCAGATAGTTTACATAAGCGGTAGACTCGTGTCGCAATAAAGAAAACACATCTAGGTTTCCATGTAATTTGCCTACAATTACCGATGATGCCTGATAAGCTTCCAGCGAATTGATTTTTTTTTGCCAAATAGCCGCCTCTTCAAAACGCAACAACTCGCTGCTTTCTTTTAGCTGTTTTTTAAGATAGGCAGTTACCGGCTGCAAATTCCCTTTGATAATATTTTTTACCTGCAATAAATCTTCTGAATAGGCTGCTGCTGTTTGTTTTTTTTCGCAGGGACCTTTACAATTACCTAGATGATATTCTAGGCATACTTTATACTGGCCCTTTTCTATTTTGTCGGCTGCAAGATTAAGGGTGCAGGTTCTTAGCGGAATCATTTGTTTAACCAACTCTAATAATTCCCGCACGCTGCCAACAGATGCGAATGGACCGATGTATTCCGACCCATCGGCATATTTTCTGCGGGTAAGGAATACTCGCGGAAAGGGTTCTTTTTTGATAACTATATATGGATAGGTTTTATCGTCTTTCAGCAGAATATTATACCGGGGATGGTATTGTTTAATCAGCGCATTTTCTAGTAGAAAAGCATCCTGTTCTGAATCTACAATGGTAAATTCTATCCGATCAATTCTTTTTACCAGTTCATGGGTTTTATAGGTAGTAAATGTATTGGTGAAATACGAGGATACCCTTTTCCGGAGATCCTTGGCTTTACCTACATATAATAACTGATTTTCCGCATTGTAATATTTGTAGATACCCGGCTCGTGCGGAAGTCCCAGGGCAATCGGGGCAAATTCTTCCTGCGTCATAACGGGGTATTTTTTTCAGGTTCCCAACTTACTTCTATTATTTCTGTGTTGGCAGTTCCTGCTTTATCGGTTTTGGTTCTGCTAATTAAGAATCCTTTATTGGTTCTCCAACTCAGGTGTTCGTTAACCGAAGTGTCGGCTATTTCGTAGCTACACTGTATGTTTATTCTTTTTACCAAACGGTTCTGATCGTTCAGCAGGATATCTGTATATTCAAAAGCGGCTTGTTCGGGCTTTAGTGGTTGATAGGTAAGGGTATAACTGCTGGTACTTAAATCATGCAGGATACTTTCTTTGTATAGTTGCTTCTCTTTGTTGAATTGAGTTAGCAAACTGTCGAATAATCCGCAAAAGAGTAAAAAAGAATCTCTCCCCAGACTATGAATGCTGGTCTGTTGATTACTGGTATATCGAAAGGTACGGGGTAAATTACTCAAATCGGCTTCTTCAATCTGCCCATGAATAAAATGAGCAATCGGATAAAAGGAGGCAGTATCTGCTAGTACTTGCACGGATCCGACTTTCCCTGATTTTTGCTTGCATCCTGCCCACACCATTACAAACGCGATAAATATTATCCAGCCTTTCATCCCCTAAAATTATTCAATTTTACTGAAGGCATTTACAGAAAAAAATCACTTGCTTATTTGTATGGGCGGGTAACGCTAAATCGAATACCGTAATCAATCAGATTCTCCCGAACCGGGTAGAGGTTAGAGTAGGTAGGAAGGTTTTGATATCTCACTTGCGGACCTACTGAGAAGGTGGCTGTTCGGGTTTGATATGTTAGGTTAATGCCTGCACCGGTATTAATATTCCATTTGCGCAATAAATCCTTTCCTTCGGTATAGTGCTTGTAGTCAGAAGAAATTAGCCAGGTATTGGACTGTAAAGTAAAGGTAGGTTGCACAGAAGCTTCAGCGGTTAGTCCCCATTTTTTTCCATCCATCACTTTCCATTGAATGCCTACTGGAGCAGATATTTGATACATGCTGTTGCTGAGAGTAGTTGCCCGATAGCCAGCATTATTATTATAGGGAGAATAAAAACTAATCGTTTCAACTCCTCTGTTATTAACCAGCGACATAGAAGCCAGATCCCGGGTGCGGGTTTCAAAGGTTTCAATTTCGTATCTGCGCAAATTCATTTGCAAACCTGTGGTTAACTGAAAACGTTTGGAAAGACTGTATAAAATGGAAAAGCCTACTTCTAGTCCTAATGCCGGCCGATGCCTTACAACTTCATTCACGCCACTATATAAATTACTGGTGAGGGGCAGATTGGCTGCAGAAGAGCTATTGGTAGCTGCGGTTTGTATGATTTCTTTCAGCTTATAATCTGTTAATTTCCGGAAGCTGATAGAAGGGGTTGCATATACTTGAAATCCAATCCGTGAACTTTTGTGTTGAATAGGCGTGTTACCTACAAAGGGGAAATCCGTCAAATACTCATCCGTAGATTGTTGAAGATTCCCTTTTGCATTTGCCATTTTTCGCAATTCATTGGCAGGGTTGGCAGTATTTTCTTCTGCATCGGCAGTTGGATCGTATAAGATAGATTCGGTAGTAATGGGTGTTTGAATAGTAGCGGAAGCTGTTTGAGATTCATTCACAGGTAATGCCAAGGGGCTAGACTGGCGCAAACTAAGGGTTGCCTGTTTTTCTGGTGATAAAAGTTCCCTGGGTGCAATTGCCGGTTCAATAACCGCCTGATTATAATCAATGGTTGGCTGAATAGCAGCGATGGTTGCTAGGGTTAAAGCTTCGGGTGCAATACTTTTCAGGTAATGATTATTTTTTTCATCAGGTGTTATGTCATCCGTTTCGGCTAGGGATTCTGCGGATGAGGCGATTTGCTGACTTACGGGTGGCAGAATCAGGATGTGGGTATTGGGTGTTCGGTTGAGCAGGGTAGAAATGGTAAGCGCTGAAATAATAAATAAAGAGATAAATGTGAGGGCTGGCCATGATTGTTTGCCGTGCAACTCTGTTCTGATCTTGTTCCACACAGGGTCAGACGGATACATCCGGTGCGATTTTACTTCATCTTGTAAAAACTGCTCAAATTCGTCTTGTTGGTACTTGTTTTTCATATTAATCAGACCAATCCTACTTATTTATGTGGCCAGCCAAGAGAGATCTTCCCTTGGTTGATCAATTATTTTTTTACGTATCAGCATATTTTCCAGTAATGCCTTAGAACGGGTATACTGACTTCTGCTGGTACTTTCACCTATATCCAATAACTCGCCAATTTCACGATGACTATACCCTTCAATGGCATACAGGTTTAATACTGTTCTATATCCTACCGGCAATAGCCGGATACATTCAATCACCTGCTTGGCCTGCATCATGGAGGGGATGGTTTCCTCTTTCACCTGCATTAAATTGGCCTCTGTTAGTTCAATGCTTTCATTGAACTTCTTATGTTTTTTCAGAAAATTGATACAGGTATGTACTATGATTCTCCTGATCCAGCCCTCAAAAGAGCCTTTATTCTGAAAAGTATGTATGTGGGTAAACACTTTTATGAACGCCTCCTGGAGCATATCTTCGGCATCTTCTCTGGTAGGAGAAAACCGATAGCAAACACTGAGCATTTTGGGACTGTACTGATTGTACAATTCCCGCTGTGCGGCAGCATCGTTTCTTAAACAGCCTGCAATGATGGCCTGCTCCGTCATGAGGGTAAAATTGTTAACCCTAAATATAGACAATTTTTTTGTTTTTTCGCTGCATTTGAAATTGAACAACTTACATATTTTAATTAATTTACAAGCAAATATTTTATTTCCACTAGGCTGCAAATGCTATTTTTAATGTATCTTAAATTTGAATCCAGCTTAATGACTATGCGCCGGCGAAAATTTCTTTCGCAAATAATACAACCAGCCAGCCAACAGGAAGCTCCACCGCCACCCGGAGGTGGTATTACTCCTTATTCGGGGGTATGGACTACCGATCAGGTAATTCACATGCTTAAAAGAACCCAGTTTGGAGCTCGGCCTGAGGACATTCAATATTTTGCTGCCCGAACTTTTTCGCAGGCGATGGATGAAATCCTGCAACCTACGGCACCTGCACCGGCACCTCCGGTAAAAGATTATGTTCCATCTGCGAATGTTCTTAAACCCGATACCAATGTGGCTGCCGGAACAACTTGGGTAAATGATATTGGGGCTGATGGGGGTTTAAACGGTAACCGGGTTTTATCTTTTCAAAAATGGTGGGTTGGTAACTTAATCAATCAGGATAGAAGTATTCGGGAAAAAATGATTTTATTCTGGCACAATCATTTTGCCACCGAGGCAGATACAATCAGCAATCCAATTTATGTATATCGACATCATCAGGTTTTACGCAATAATGCCCTAGGTAATTTTAAGGCATTAACCCGCGCCATTACGCTGGATCCTGGAATGCTGGTGTATTTGAATGGACAATTAAATACACTTGCTGCTCCCGATGAAAATTATAGCAGGGAATTGCAGGAACTTTTTTGTTGCGGAAAAGGTCCGGAGTCAAAATATACGGAAGATGATGTAAAAGCTGCTGCCCGCGTTTTAACCGGTTGGCGAATTAACGCTTCCACAGCCACCTCCTTTTTTGATATTACCCGGCACGATAAGACTTCGAAAAAGTTTTCGGCATTTTACAACAACGCCACCATTGCTGGCCGCACTTCCGCTACTGCAGGCGATCTGGAACTGGATGATATGCTGAATATGATATTTGCCACGAATGAAGTAAGCAAATATATTTGCAGAAGATTGTATCGTTGGTTTATTTATTATGATATAGATGCCACCGTTGAAGCTACTATCATCACCCCGCTTGCCAATATCTTTGTTCAGAATAATTACGAAATTTTACCGGTGCTGCAAGCACTCCTGAAAAGCGAGCACTTTTTTAATTCACTCACTGTTGGATGTCAGATTAAGAGTCCAATAGACCTGATAGTAGGATTATGCAGGGAGTTCTCCATTGCACTTC
The DNA here is from genome assembly GCA_044337245.1 of Sediminibacterium sp. Lineage (GTDB taxonomy): Bacteria > Bacteroidota > Bacteroidia > Chitinophagales > Chitinophagaceae > Sediminibacterium. The sequence continues at coordinate 9,036 of JBIINW010000079.1, forward strand.
CTCCTGCATCTGATTATACCACCAACTACGGTATTTATAATTATTTTTTTAATTGGGCAACCGGCATGCAGCAACGCATTGGTGATCCTCCGGATGTAAGCGGATGGAAAGCCTACTATCAGGAACCGCAATTTTATGAGGTTTGGATAAATAGCGACACGTTACCTCGGCGCGTCCAATTTTCCGACATCATGATTGTGAATGGATATACCCTCAATGGTTTTCTTACAAAAATCAATCAAATCGAGTGGGTAAAGATGCTATCGGAGCCCGCTGATCCCAATAAATTAATCAGTGATATCACCTATCGGTTATTGCGAATAGATATTTCAGCTGCCTCTAAGCAGCAATTGAAAAGAGATATCTTACTCGGAGGACAGTCGGATGATCATTATTGGACAGATGCTTGGAAACTTTATTTATCAACTCCGGGAAATACTAACAATACAAATACCGTTAGAAATCGACTACGTGATTTGATAAAATATATTATGAATTTGCCGGAATATCAATTGTGTTAATCCACCACTGAAAAACTCCCTTCATGAAAAGAAGATCTTTTTTACAAAAAACTTTGCCAGCCGGGGTGCTTTTGCCATCACTGCTGAATGGTTTTTCTTTTCGTGCATTTGGAATGAGCTCTCCGGAATTATCTTCCTTATTACAGCCTGTTACCGAAACCGATCATGTGCTAGTAGTTGTTCAGCTAAATGGAGGTAACGATGGATTAAACATGGTGGTACCGCTCGAATATTTTAGTAATTATGCAAATGCTCGTAGCAACCTTTATATTCCAGACACTAAAGTATTACCACTCAATGGCAAAGCAGGGTTACACCCGGCCATGACGGGCTTGGGAAGTTTGTATCAGGATGGGCAGTTGAAAGTGATTCACTCCGTGGGATACCCCCAACCTAATTTTTCGCATTTTCGTGCTACGGATATCTGGATGAGTGCCAGCGATAGCTCTACCATTGTAAACAGTGGCTGGGCAGGAAGATATTTGAATTATGAATATCCCAATTTTCCGAATGGCTATCCCAATGCAAGTATGACTGATCCGCTTGCTATTCAAATTGGGTCTGTTACCTCGTTAACTTTTCAGGGGCCGGCTGTTAGCATGGGTATGAGTATCAGCAGTGCTACCAATTTTTACAACCTTGTGAATGGGGTTACCGACCCAGCTCCCAATACCCCGGCAGGTAAGGAATTAAGCTACATAAGAATGGTTTCTCAGCAAACCCAACAATATGCAACGGCAATTAAATCAGCTGCTGCTAAGGTAACCAAACAGGTAACCTACCCCACGGCGAATTCTTTGGCCGATCAACTGAAAATTGTTGCTCGTTTAATTGCTGGGGGATTAAAAACTAGGGTTTATATGGTTAATTATGGGGGATTTGATACCCATGCTGTTCAGGTGAATAGCAATGATACTACTACCGGTTCTCATGCCAACCTTTTAAAGAATGTGAGTAGTGCTATTAAGGCATTTCAAGATGACTTACGTATGCTGGGAGCAGAAGATAGGGTAGTGGGTATGACGTTTTCCGAATTTGGCCGACGCGTAAAAAGTAATGCCAGTATCGGAACCGACCATGGTTCTGCTGCCCCCTGTTTTTTGTTTGGTAAGAACGTAATGGGCGGTGTATTAGGCGATACTCCCATTATTACTGCCAATGCCACCGTAAACGATAACCTCCCATTTCAATACGATTTTAGAAGTGTATATGCCACCCTTTTGTCTAAATGGCTTTGTGTGGAAGACCGCGATTTGCAGCAAATTATGCTGAAAAATTTTCAGCAACTCCCACTAATTAATGGCATAGCCTGTAAAAAACCAGTTAATCTTTCCGGTGAACAACTAATCAGTAATTATCCCAATCCCTTTACCAGCTCAACGGTTATTACTTTTAAAACGGCGGGAGGGCATACACTTATTCAGGTGATGGATACCTCGGGTAGGGTAGTGGCTAACCTTACCGATAAAGAATATGCCCCTGGCTCCTATACGGTTACATTCAACAGCGGGTTTATGCCCAGCGGGGTTTATTATGCAAGGCTGCAGAATATGGCTACTCAGCAAGTGCGCCCTATGCTAAAAGTACGTTGATCCGTTTCTCCCTCCTCTTTTATTTAAGTATCGGCAAGCTTATATAAGATTCATTGTGATATACTTTGATGGCTGCCTTAGTAAAGTCTTTTGCAGTTGCCTGATATATATTCATGAATTGCTGAGGATTTCTGTCGACCAGCGGAAACCAACTACTTTGAATTTGCACCATTAATTTATGCCCCTTTTTAAAGGTATGCGCAACATCCGGTAGCGCATACTGGAATCGGGTAATTTGATTGGGAATAAAAGGCTCCGCTTTCTCTAAGCTGTTTCTGAATTTGCCTCTCATCACTTCACCCCGCACCAACATTTGATACCCATTCATAATATAGTTACTCGGCGGATTGTTTTCAAAGTCATCTGGAAATACATCTATCAGTTTCACTATAAAATCAGCGTCACGGGAACTTATACTTACACAAAGATTGGCAATTAGCGAACCCGCAACTGTTACATCGCTGGTTAGGGTTTCTGTTTCAAAAACCAACACATCCGGTCTGCGGGAAGCGAATCGCTGGTCGTCGGTCATGTATTCACGGGTTCTGCCTGTATGCACATCTTCGGTATAGGGAACTGGCTTATCCGGATCACTGATGTATTCGCTATATGTTAAAGGGTTTGCTGTAATTTTTTGAAAAGACAGTTTTCCATTTTTTTGTAGGTAACCATTGGTAATACTAGCCTCTTTCGCTGGCCAGCTGTTAAATTGACGCCATTTATTTTCTCCGCTGAAAAAGATGGTGGCT
>JBIINW010000080.1:0-11830 GCA_044337245.1 Sediminibacterium sp.
CCTTTTTCTGCATTTATGAATAAAACGGAAAACGACATTCCTTCTTTGTATGATATGGTGCGTATGATTAAGGCTGCAAAAAATGATAGCCTGGTGAAAGGAATTTATATCCAATGTGCTGGAAATGCCAATGGATATGCTGCCAGCGAAGAACTTCGTAACGCCCTGCTCGATTTTAAAAGCAGCAAAAAGTTTGTGTATGCTTATGGGGAAACCATCTCTCAAAAAGCGTATTATGTTGCCAGTGTTAGTGATTTTATTGCTACTCATCCACAGGGCGGACTCGAATTTTCTGGAATGGTTAGTAGCCTGTTCTTTTTAAAAGGTATGCTGGAGAAGCTTGATATCCAGCCTCAGATTTTTTATGCTGGTAAATTTAAAAGTGCAACAGAACCTTTCCGTGAATATAAAATGACCGACGCCAATCGATTACAAACCAGTATATGGTTGGGCGATTTATACAATAATTTATTGGCAGCTGTTTCATCCTCTCGCAAAATTGATACGGCGGAGTTGCATCGGATGGCGGTTACTGGTGCTATTCAATCGGCTTCTGATGCCCGTAAGCACAAGTTGGTGGATGATTTAATGTATGATGATCAGTTTAAAACAAAAATGAATAAACAGGTTGGATTGGGTGCGGATGATAAGGCCAACTTTGTTACTTTCTCTCAATATGCCAAAGCAACTGATTTTCGCCAAAGCGGCGGCGACCGTATTGCCATCATTTATGCCAATGGCGATATCACAGGCGGAGATGAATCCAATGAGGGAATTGGTAGCGATGCTTATCGGAGTTTGATTAGAAAATTGCGATTAGATAATTCAATCAAAGCAATCGTATTACGCGTTAACTCTCCCGGCGGCTCTGCATTGGCCAGTGATGTTATCTGGCGCGAGATTAGCCTAACCCGTAAATCTAAGCCTGTAATAGTTAGTATGGGAGATGTGGCTGCCTCCGGCGGATATTATATTGCTTGTAACGCCGATTCGGTATTCGCCAATGAAAATACCATCACCGGTTCCATTGGGGTTTTTAGTATTGTTCCCAATCTGGAAAAGTTTTTTCAAAATAAACTGGGCGTAGGTTTCGATCGTGTAAAAACTGCCCCCTTTGCCGATATGGGAGCCATCGACCGCTCACTCACTGAACCCGAAAAGAAATTTTTTCAAACTTCGGTAGATTCTATTTATTACACTTTCAAAAGCCGCGTGGCGGAAGGAAGAAAAATGTCGGTAGTATCCGTGGATAGTATCGCACAAGGAAGGGTATGGACCGGCAAACGTGCCATTGGAGTGGGTTTAACAGACAGAATTGGTACGCTGCAAGATGCAGTTTTATGTGCAGCTAAAATGAGTAAGTTAACAAGCTACAGCGTTCGAGAATATCCCGAGAAAAAAAGTTTGCTAGAAGAGCTAACGGAAGGGTATAAAAAATCTGTTCGCAGTTCGGTGGTAAAGGAAGAACTTAGCGCCGATGCGATTTACTGGATGGAACAATGGAAGGGCATTGAAAGTATGGTAGGCACCCCACAAATGAAAATGCCTTTTACATTTCAAGTAAGATAATTTGGTAAGATTTATAATGATGCATGGAAAGTAATTACAGTCAAATCAGGGCCATGTTGGCCATCACTAAGGCAAGTTTGCGGGCGATTTTCCGCAGTCCTTCCGCAGTGTTATTCAGTATAGCTTTCCCTCTGATTTTTATTTTGGTGTTTGGATTTATCGGCAGTAGCGGTAAAATTTCGGTGAGTGTAGCATTTACTTCACAATCTGATACAGCTAATCCTGTATTTGCTGCTATCCGAAAAATGTCGGGCATAAAGATCGTCCAAAAAGATTCGGTGGCCTTGCGCGAAGACCTGGAAAAGGGAAGGATAACTGCCCTTATCACCATCCGAAAATCTTCCTTACCCACTCCTCCCTATTTTATTGATCTGCAAAGTTCCGACGCGGTGAATCCCCAAAATTTGCAGGTACTTACCTCAATTCTCAATGCAATTATTGCCGGTATTAATCAGCAAACCTATGCCAGTGCCCCTACCATTGCATTGGTGAATAGTCAGGTGCAAAAAATTCCCGGACGTATCTATCGTACCATCGATTTTATTTTACCCGGGCAATTAGGATTTTCGCTACTCAGTGCCGGTGTGTTTGGCGTAGCTTTTTTATTTTTTAATCTTCGGCAGCAACTGGTGTTGAAACGTTTTTATGCTACCCCCATCCGAAGGCCGTATATTATTTTAGGAGAAGCCTTTAGCCGGGTGATTTTTCAGATGATGACGGCTATCATTATTATTCTAGTTGGGCATTTTGCCTTTCAGTTTACACTGGTGCATGGATGGCTAACTTTTTTTAACATCATGCTGCTGAGCTTTCTTGCTTTGGTTTTATTCATGGGCTTTGGCTTTATTGTAAGCAGCGTAGCGAAAACCGAAAGCACCATTCCGCCCTTTGCCAATTTGATTACCCTTCCCCAGTTTTTATTGGCAGGAACTTTTTTCCCCATCGAAACTTTCCCCACCTGGTTACAGCCCATTTGTAAAGTATTACCCTTAACACATTTTAATACAGCCATGCGCAACATCGCTTTTGAAGGGGCAAGTTTATCAGCCTGCTGGAGCGAACTCGGGGTATTGGGTATATGGACAGTATTAGTATATGCAGTTGCTTTTAAAACTTTTAAGTGGGATTAACTATGCGGCTGCTACGTTTTGTTTTTATCAGTGTTCTCGTATTATTGTTGCTTCTATTTGGCATTGGCTTGCTGATGCCCTCGAGGGTAGTAGTTTCACGCGCAATTGATTTGCCGGTTGCCAGCACTAAAGTACTTCCCCTGTTGCAAAACATACAACAATGGCCGCTGTGGATGCAGGGCTTAGATAGTTCGGAAGTTTCTAAGGTGAACGATAGTACTTTTCAATTGGGAAAGCTTCGGGTAAACTGGATTACCCGCAACGATACTTTGCTATTGTCTGAATGGCATCCCGAAAATGGAATAGTTCAAATCTCTACCATGCAACTGATTTCAATACCGGGGGGACAGGGATGCACCGTTCAATGGCAGTTTGAACAGGCAGTAGGTTGGTGGCCCTGGGAAAGACTGGGCTCGATGATGAATGAAAAAATAATGGGACCACAACTTCAAACGAATCTACAACGCCTTAGCGATCATTTGCTTACGACTCCTTAGTGGGTTGGGTTTTAATAAAACGTAGGTTCTCTTGAATCCCCTTATATTTTCTGCGCAGTAACGGTGATTGACCAAAAATTTGTTTAAAAGCGGCTTCCCCCATTTGCTCCCATTCTCCGGTACTGAGTTCTAATATTTCGGGTATAGGTGTAAACCGGGTTTCTGCATGCGGACGACTGAATCGGTTCCAGGGGCATACGTCCTGACAAGTATCACAACCAAACATCCAGTCGTTCCACTTTCCCTTCATCTCATTTGGTATCAGCTGATCTTTCAGTTCAATGGTAAAATAGCTGATGCACTTGCTGCCATCAATTACTTTATCGGGCAGGATGGCATCAGTAGGGCAGGCATCAATACATTGGGTACAAGTGCCGCAATAATCTTTTACCAGGGGACTATCATAGGCAAGCGGTATATCCACCATCAGCGTAGCAATAAAGAAAAAAGAACCTTGTTTGCGGTTAATCAGATTTCCGTTCTTACCCACCCAGCCCAATCCACTTTTCACGGCCCAGCTGCGTTCCAGCACTGGAGCGGAATCTACCAGTCCTCTGCCCTGCACGTCGCCGATTTTTTCCCTCATTTGATGTAAGAGGGTATGCAGTTTATCTTTTATTACAAAATGATAATCTTCTCCATACGCATAGCTAGCAATCTGTGGTTGATCGGGTGATTGTTTTTGCGAGGGAAAATAGTTGAGTAAGAGTGTTATTACCGATTGTGTTCCGGGTACCAGCTTGCGGGGATCAATGCGCAGGTCGAAATGATTTTCCATGTATTGCATGGTGCCCTGCATGCCATTATTCAACCATTGTTCCAGCCGGCGGGCATCTTCGTCTAACTGCTCTGCGCGCGCAATACCGCAATACGTAAAGCCCAAGGCTGCTGCAAGTGATTTTACAAGGGCGCTATGTTGTTCGGCGGTGCTGATATACTATCGTTTAATTACAGGTTGCCGGCAACTGATCGTCTAGCGCCTTACGGATACGTTTATAGGCGTCTGACTTTTCGGTGTTTTCCATCTTTCTGGTTAATACGATAAATCCATAATTACGGCACCAGTCTATTCCGGCCCAACTCCCACACAAACCCGGACAATCCAATGCAGTAGCCACTCCCTCCGTATTGGTGGAAGTTACCCAGGCACCCATAGTATAGGCCAATCCCGTAGCTTGTGCCGGCGCATATTTTATGAGGGAAGGGGAAGTACGTACCTTTTGCATTTCCTGCACAGAAGCCTCGCTTAATATTCTTTTACCATTGAACATTCCTTTATTCAAAATCATGGTAATAAAATTACTCAGGTCGTTGGCAGAACCTACCGCACCTCCCGAAGGATTTACGGCACCAAAACTAGAGAAGCTGGTGCTGCGCATCATTAAAGGTCGCGTGATTTTTTCACCCATCAACTGCTCAAATCCCCTGCGAGTAACTACTTCCAATACCCGGGCGGCCATATTTAATCCAACCTGACTATACCAGAATTCTGTAGCCGGGTTGGCCTTGATTTCTCTTTTGGTAGCATAGCTTTCTACTTCCTCTTGCAGCGAAGCAAACTTTGAATTGGGTTCAAATGACGACATTTTTATTTGATCAGCCTCAATGCCTGAAAAATGCGTGAGGCAATCCCGAATGGTAATGTAGCCTTTGGCATATTTGGTGAAGATGGGAATGTATTGACTTACCTTATCATCTAAACTGATTTTACCGGCATCTACATAACTTAATACCAGGGCAGTAGTAAGCCATTGACTAATGCTTCCCAGCGGTGCCTGGTCTTTAGCCGTCATCTCACCCATCGGTTTTAAGAATACCGGCTTACCGGGTTGTATAATGGCTAAGATAGCATGGTTACCGAAATCTTTCCCAGATCGCTCAAATTGCAGCGTTGGGTCAGCAAAACTTTGAGCCTGCACCAACTGAAAAAATAACAGGAAAAGGGCAATTACACTGACTTTCCAGCAGTTTTTGAAGAATATATGCGACATAGTTTCCGAATAATTGAATTGGATAGAGGTTTGATATGTATTATAAAGATATCGGAATTTACAGGTTTATTGGTGCGTTGGGTGCGTTAAAAAACACGCATTTTTTAAAATTCAATTCTAAGCCCCGTAGTTCCGAATTAAAACAAACTTACTATGAATCTGAACCAGTACACTATTAAAGCCCAGGAAACGATTCAGGCTGCCCAGCAGGAAGCATTTACAGCAGGTAATCCGTCTATTGAAACGGCTCACTTGCTTAAGGCGATGTTGTTAGATAAAGACAGCCCGATTCAGTATTTACTAAAGAGAAATAATGTGAATGTGCGGCTGCTCGAAACCAAGGTTACCGAGAGTATTCAAAAGCTTCCCCGCTTGCAGGGAGGTGAGCCCGCGCAACAAGTAGGCAGAGACCTGAATAATGTAATGTTAAAAGCTACAGCTGCACTTAAGGAATTTAAAGATGAATTTGTAAGTACGGAACATCTTTTGCTTGCTTTGCTGCAGGTGAATGATGATGTAGCGGCTGCATTAAAAGCTGCCGGACTAACCGAAAAGGGTTTGATTACTGCCATCAAAGATTTGCGTAAAGGCGAAACCATACAGTCGCAAACACAAGAGACCCAGTACAACACACTGAATAAATATGCGAAGAACCTGAATGATCTGGCCCGTCAGGGAAAGTTGGATCCCGTAATTGGCCGAGATGAAGAGATTCGAAGAACCCTGCACATCCTTACCCGCAGAACCAAAAATAATCCAATTCTGGTGGGAGAGCCCGGTGTTGGTAAAACAGCGATTGTGGAAGGATTGGCCATGCGGATTATCAATGGCGATGTGCCCGACAACCTACGCTCGAAAATTATTTTTGCCCTGGATATGGGCCAGCTGATTGCCGGTGCCAAATACAAGGGAGAATTTGAAGAGCGTTTAAAGGGCGTGGTGAAGGAAGTAACTACCAGCGATGGAGAAATTATTTTGTTTATCGATGAAATTCATACGCTGATTGGCGCAGGGGGTGGGGAAGGAGCCATGGATGCGGCCAATATATTAAAGCCCGCACTTGCCAGAGGCGAACTCAGAGCCATTGGTGCCACCACCCTTAATGAATACCAAAAATATTTTGAAAAAGATAAGGCACTGGAGAGAAGATTTCAGAAAGTGATGATTGATGAGCCTTCTAATGAAGATGCAATTTCTATTTTGCGTGGATTGAAAGACCGCTACGAAACCCATCACCATGTGCGCATTAAAGATGAAGCCATTATTGCAGCCGTTGAATTATCGGCCCGCTACATGACGGATCGTTTTCTGCCCGATAAAGCCATCGACTTAATTGATGAGAGTGCCGCCAAGCTGCGCCTCGAGATGAACTCAATGCCCGAAGAGCTGGATAAACTTGAAAGGCAGATTCGTCAGCTAGAAATTGAACGCGAAGCCATCAAGCGCGAAAATGATGAGGCAAAGTTGAAAGAACTAAATATAGAAATCAGCAACCTGGCAGTTGAACGCGATACCCTAAAAGCCCGCTGGAAGCAGGAAAAAGAACTGGTAGAAAAAGTACAAACTGCCAAGTCAACCATTGAAGATCTAAAGCTGCAGGCAGATCAAGCTGAAAGAAATGGGGAATATGGAAAGGTGGCCGAAATTCGTTACGGAAAAATTAAAGAGCAAGAAGCCGTTATTCAAGAACTTACCAAAGCCATTGATGCGTCTACCGAAAAACGCCTGCTAAAAGAAGAAGTAGATGCCGAAGATATCGCCGAAAACGTAGCCAAGGCAACCGGCATACCCGTATCTAAAATGCTGCAGGGTGAGCGCGAAAAATTATTGCACCTCGAAGATGAATTGCATAAGCGGGTGGTTGGGCAAGAAGAGGCCATCACTGCCGTAGCCGATGCAATCCGCAGAAGTCGGGCCGGCTTGCAAGATCCCCGTAAACCCATTGGATCTTTTATCTTTCTGGGAACCACCGGAGTAGGTAAAACCGAATTGGCAAAAGCATTGGCCGATTATTTATTCGACGATGAAGGGATGATGACGCGGATTGATATGAGTGAATACCAAGAAAAACATTCGGTTTCTCGCCTAGTGGGGGCACCTCCCGGATATGTGGGATATGATGAAGGTGGACAATTAACCGAATCGGTTCGCCGCAAACCGTATAGTGTGGTGCTGTTAGATGAAATTGAAAAAGCCCATCCGGATGTATGGAATATTTTATTGCAAGTGCTGGATGATGGCCGATTAACCGATAATAAAGGAAGGGTGGTGAATTTTAAAAATACCATCATCATCATGACGAGCAACATCGGCAGTCACCTTATACAGGATGCCTTTGAATCTGTTAACGAGGATAATGTAGAACTCGTTACCGAAAAAGCGAAGGTGGAAGTGATGAATCTGTTGCGCCAAACCATCCGTCCTGAGTTTTTAAACCGGGTAGATGAGATAATCATGTTCCGTCCGCTAATGAAAAAACAGATCATGGATATCGTGAAAATTCAATTGGCAGGCTTACAGGCGATGACGGCCAAAAACCAGGTAGAATTGGAGTTTACTGATTATCTGCTGGAGTTATTGGCTGAACAGGGATTTGATCCACAGTTGGGTGCCCGTCCGTTGAAAAGACTGATACAAAAACAAATTGTGAATACCTTGAGCAAGAAGTTGTTGTCGGGAGAGATAGACAATACTAAAAAGGTGTTGGTTGATGCTTTTGACGGAGTAGTAGTATTCAGAAACGAGTAATAATAGTCAACTTAAACGGGTAGAAATTCCGCCCTTAACAAGTAGAAATACGTACCCTTTTGGAAAGTTCAGAACTTTTGGAAAGTTCTGAACTTTCCAAAAGTTTCAACGAATTTTTTTCGATAATTCCAAGCGCAATTATACGCGTTAGAAATCACTGTAACTTTTCGCCCGTAATAATACCTGATCGTTTTTTGAAACGGTATGCAGATATTCCGGCAAATCTTTTATGCTCAACCACTGGGCATCCTCCCGAAAAGTTTTCCAATGCGCTTCTCTTTCTGCCATATTATCAAAGCTGGTCATATACATCAGATTCGGCATTTTACTGCCTGCCACCACTTCCCCATAAAACACAGCATGAAATTGAAGACGCTTAAACAAATCAATTTCACCTCCCGCATTAAACATCTTTACTTTTTGGCGATAGAGCCTTTCTGTTGGACCCTCATAGCTTCTTAGTTCATAGATATGGTCTTCCTTATTGCCTGCCAGCTGAGGTACTTCGTGAGCCGGCATCAGGGGAAATGCCTGGATGATAATATTTTCCATTCGCTGATACGGGGCTGCATTGTAGGCTGCATTCCAAAATGCCGTACCGGCTTCTTGCAGTTGCTTGTCTTTAAGGGGCAGCTCTTCAATTTGCGCTACTTTATTGATATTGCCAATAGGAATAAACACATAGATTTTCTTTTCCTTCATCGTGTCTTGTACTACCGGATAAAATACTCCGATGTCTTTATATCCTGCCCGGTGCAATGCCGGCAGGTAAGCTTTGGATAAGTAGGTGTCCATCGTATTTATCTGTTCCTGCGATTGCAGTTGATAAACTTTTATCAAATAGTAAGCGCGTTTCGGTTCTTTAAAAGAAACAGAAAAAATTAAAACAAAACCCAACAATAAGGAAAGTTGAAATTTACGGGCAATTGGCATATCTAGAATTAAGGTTGTATAAGGCGGTAGATGAGTAAGGCAGTTCGTTGTATCAGCAAAGGAAATTCTTTCAGGTTAATCGTTTCACCCGGGGCATGTGCTCCTCTGCCGGAAGCTCCTAGGCCATCTACTCCACTCAGGTATTTTGCCACATAAGAAATGTCGCCTGCACCACGCGAACCCGGATCTCCGGCAACTGTGGGGCCCAGACCCATTGCCACAGTAACATCGCTGATTACGGCACGAATCGCATCATTACCTTCAGTAGGTTCCATAGCGGGAATGCCATCTTTAAATCTTATAGTGGCAGAAGTGCCACCCAGATTGCGTTGTGAGATGGCCGTCATTTTTTCGCGGGCAGCAATTTTTTGCTTTTCAGTTAAAAACCGCAGATCACCAGTAACAACAGTAGCAGGAGAAATGATATTGGTTTTTCCAATCGCATCCCCTTTAGCAGTTTTTTCGTTGTAGCTCATTTCCGATCCACCCACAATAATGCCGGGATTAAAGGTTAGGTATTTTTCGGTGCTCAATTCTTCGCGGAAACTATTGAGTATGCGGGCGGCTTCATAAATAGCGCCATAGCCGGCATTGGGGGTAAATATGGTGGCGGAGTGACCGGTTTTGGCGGCTACTTTTAATTCCCATCCGCTGGAACCACGGCGGCCGGTAGCTACATTGCGCAATCCACTGGCACCTTCAAAGCCGAGGGCAACATCGCAGGTTTTGGCTCTTTCAATAAAATCTTTTCTGGATACACTCGTAGGGCTACCGGAGCGTTCTTCATCTCCGGTAAAATAAGCAACGATGGTGGCATCTTTCAATAAGCCCATTTCTTCTAATACCTGCAGGGCTATAATCGCTACAACATCTCCTCCCTTCATATCATTTACACCCTGACCAGTAGCGGTAGAATCATTCAATCGTCGGTAGGGATTTGGGGGCATATCGGGTTCAAACACCGTATCGAGGTGCCCGATTAAAAATAATTTTTTCCCTTTGGTACCTTTGCGGGTAGCAACCAGATGTCCTGCCCGGCGCAGTGAATCCGGCAGGGGTACCCACTCGGGTGTGAGACCGGCTTTGCTAAATTCACGGGCAAATACGTCTCCTACTTTTTTAACCCCAGCAATGTTAAGTGTACCACTGTTGATGTCAACTGATTCTTTCAGCAAGGCTTCAGCGTAAGTCATTTTGTTGTTTACAGCATCCACAATTTTTTGTTCGAGTGGACTAAGGGTTTGCGCCCACAAACTTTGTGAGCAACCAAAAACAATCAGGAGTAAAATTTTTTTCATGGGTACTAAAAGCTAAGAAGTTTATATGAAAATTCGTTGCCGAGACAATTACCTGAATTTCAAATAATTGTTTCGAACTGGGAAGATAACAAATATCGAATCTTTTCGGTTCTCGGGCCGGTAAATTTACCTGATGGTACTCCATCAACATCAAGTATATTTGCTATATGCAATTACCCAACTTTCTCCTCTACGGAGCCAATGGTTATACAGCCGGATTGATTATCCGGATGTCTGCCGACTATGGGGTTCGCCCCATTCTGGCCGGTCGCTCCGAAGCGGCTATCCGCCCACTGGCCGAACAATATTCCCTGGAATATCGAATCGCCGCATTAGATAAGCCTGAAGCAGTGGATGCCTTGCTTACCGGAATTCAGGTAGTACTGCATGCTGCCGGTCCCTTTCAGCACACCGCCCTTCCTATGATGGAAGCCTGCATCCGCAACCGAGTTCACTATTTAGATATCACCGGAGAGATTACGGTATTTGAAATGGGGAAACGCTTTCACCAAAAAGCCCTCGACGCCGGCATATTAATCATGCCCGGTGTGGGATTTGATGTAGTGCCCACCGATTGCATGGCCCTATTTGTAAAAAATCATCTGCCCGATGCAACCCATCTTGAACTGGCTTTTGCTACCCTTGGCGGTATGTTATCGCATGGCACTGCCACTACGATGGCCGAAAATCTAGGTGGCAGCGGAGCAGCCCGTGAGGGAGGAAAGATTGTAAGAAAACCCATCGGGGAGAAAGGTAAGTGGATTGATTTTGGATTGAAATCTATTTTCTGTATGTCTATTCCTTGGGGCGATATTTCTACTGCCTTCACTACCACAGGTATTCCCAATATTGTAACCTACACCCGTTCCTCTCCCGGAACCTTTAAGATGTTGCGCTGGCAGGGAATGTTTAACTGGATTTTGCGACTCGATTTTGTAAAAAATTACTACAAGAAAAAAATCAAGCAAAAACCTGCTGGTCCTTCCGATGAGATGCGGGAAAAAGCAACCAGCTTAATCTGGGCACAGGCAACCAATGCTGCTGGTAAAACTTTTACTGCCAGATTACGCACAGCAGAAGGATATACCCTTACCGCCATCACCAGTTTACTCATCACCCAAAAAGTATTGGCTGGAAATGTTACACCCGGCTATCATACCCCTGCTTCGCTTTACGGTGCCGACTTAATTTTAGAAGTACCCAATACCCAACGGGAAATTGTACCTGAAGCGAAATAATCAATGGAAAACAAACGCAGTGCCGCCATCGGCTTTATATTTATTACCCTGCTGATTGATGTGGTGGGATTTGGTATCATCATCCCCGTAATTCCTTCCCTGATTACACACCTCACCGGCAACCCGGATATGAGTTATTCTGCCAGAATCGGCGGATGGCTTACGTTTACTTTTGCTATCATGCAATTTTTGTTTGCACCGGTTTTAGGAAGCTTAAGCGATCGCTATGGCCGACGACCCGTTTTATTGTTTTCACTTTTTGGTTTTGGAGTTGATTATATTCTATTGTCATTCGCCCCCACCATCGCCTGGTTATTTGTAGGAAGAGCCATCGCCGGAATAACGGGTGCCAGCTTTACTACTGCAGCTGCCTATATTGCCGATATAAGCACAGCCGAAAATCGCGCCAAGAATTTTGGAATGATT
>JBIINW010000258.1:0-3293 GCA_044337245.1 Sediminibacterium sp.
AACTGCCTGTCCCAAACAAGTTGTTTGATCCGAAATGGCAGCTACCGGTGTAAGTGGATTTACGATAATGGTTGAAGTAACAGATCCCATACATCCGCTTCCATTGGTGTACGTATAGGTAAGGATGTGAATACCTGTACCGGCAACCGAGGGTGAGAAAGTTCCGCTGGTAATGCCCGGTCCTGAATAAATGCCACCGCCTGGTGATCCCCCAGCAAGTACAAAAGGAGCAGTAGTAAAACATACCGGAGAAAAATCATTCATCGTTACTGTAGGGGGTGGCAGAATAGTTACGGATGTTTGTGTAAATGAACCACATCCCCCATTGGTAAACGTGTAGGTAACGGTATAAGTACCGGGTGTACTATTAGAAAGATTGATAAGTCCGGTAGCGACATCTACTACTAATCCGGCAGTTGATTGATAGGTTCCACCAGATTGACCGGTCTGGCTAACACTGATTGTTCCCTGATTGCAAAAAGGAGAACCGGAATAACTAATTGAAGCAACTGGAACTTGCAGAACCGAAACGGTAACCTGATCTTGTGAAGTACATCCACTGGCATTATCTAAACCCGTAACAGTATATAGGGTAGTAGAAGAGGGAGAAGCCATTACAGAAGCACCGGTAGTGGAGGATAACCCGGTTGCAGGCGACCACAGATAACTGGATGCATTGGTAGCCGATATCATTACCGAACCCCCACTACAGATAGCCACTGGCGAACTGGCTACTACATTTTCAATGGGGTAAACCGTAATCGTATTCGTAGCACTATTGGTACATCCCAAATTGGTGTAGGTATAAGTAATAACATGCATTCCCCTTCCTGCAACAAAGGGTTGAAAACTGGCACCGGTAATACCCGCACCCGAATAAACACCACCTACTGGCGAACCACCCGTAACACTAAATGCCGAACCATTCAAACAAGCAGTAGGCAGTACGTTATTAAACGTAACAACAGGAGGTGCTAAAATGGTAACACCCGTTTTTGTAAAATTTGTACAAGCCCCATTCGTAAAAGTATAGGTTACCGAATATACGCCGGGCGTTGAAGCAGCCAGAATAATAGCACCCGTAGTAGGTTGTATAGATAATCCGACTGGTGCAGAAAAAGTTCCTCCGGTTAAGCCGGTTAATATAACCGGTACTTGTGTATTTCCACAAAAAGGATTGCCCGCATAACGGATGGATGCGGTTGGCATACTTTGTACAGTAACAACCACTTGATCGGAACTATTGCAACCATTTACATCTCTAGCAGTTACCGTATAGGTGGTAGAAGTTAATGGAGAAGCAGTAATGCTATTTCCGGTAGTAGTTGATAACCCAACACTGGGAGACCACAAATAGCTAGAAGCATTGGTGGCAGTTAATGCAACGGAACTACCAGTACAAATGGCCACATCATTCCGGGCTACCACTTGAGCAATTGCATTCACCCGAATCGTATTGGTAGCAGCATTACTACAACCCAATACATCTGTATAGGTATAGGTAATTGTATGTGTTCCTACACCTGCCGAATTAGGAGAAAAGCTGGCTCCCGTTATACCCGGTCCACTGTACACACCTCCGGCTGGGCTACCCCCGGTAACAGTAAATGCAGCCGCATTAGAACAAACAGCAGGTATAGATCCCGTAAAACTGACTGCGGGCTTAGGTTTTACTTGTACCGTTACACTATCCATTGAAAAACACCCCGGATTAGAACTAAAAGCAGTTTTTACATAATACTTTTGAAGAATAGTGGAGCCCGTATTATTGGTTATTTGAACCGTTGGATTTGCGATTGCCGTATTGGATAATCCGCTAGCAGGAGACCAGTCATAGGTATACCCTGCCGTTGAGTTGGTTCCTATTCCGGCATTGATGATGTTACAAGTACTCACCAGATTACTGCCTGCTTCTGAGGGAGGCATATCGGTATAAATAATTACATTTTTAATTGAGTGATTATCGGTAGAGCCACCGGTACTGGCAGTGAATCCCAAATACCCTGAGAAATTAAAAAACTGCGTTGCCGTTAACATTACCGTTCCATTTACCGATACGGTGATATTTCCATTATCATACGTTATTGTCGCATGATTGTAGGTGGCAGAACGAATAAAGCTAAGTGAATTGTTTATATTCTCTAAAGTAGGTTGTGGCGAACACTCATTGTACCCCGCGCCATATCGAATTTCAATTTTAGGAACCTTGGAAGAGGTAGGAGTAATACAATTGTTATACGTATCAAAACATACTTTCAATCCATTTGCTCCTGATGGAATACCCAAACCTTCTCCCAACACAAATCCGGTAGGGGGTGCATCTAAAAAGTTGAAAGCAATTCCATCCGCACCCGTTCCGCCATTCATCCTAAAATCAAACTCAGCTTTCCATCTGCTACAAATAGATAAATTAATTGGCTGATTAAAAAATATGGCCCCGCTCGTATTATTTTTTGCTGAACACAACCTCAACTCGCTGTTGTTAGTGAAGGCAACATTCTTTACCGCGGCTTCTCCCTTTAACGTCCACCCGGTAGTATTCATTGGAATTCCATCTAAACGCGCAAACACATAAGTTTGACCATTCAAATGAGAAAATCCTATAAATAAAGTACTTAGTACAAGTAAGTATCTAAAATATTTTTGATGGCTGGAAAGAGAGGAGAAAATTCTAAACAATAATTTAGCTATAGTGCTAAAAGCACCAGCTACTACCCATGCACGGGGTACCCGGGGGATATAGGATATTGGTTGTAGGATATTGGTTTTTCTTTACTAAGTGGCTCCTCCATTTGCAGGAGGAATTTATTTTAGCAAAACTGATTTTCCGATACATCGAAAATCAATACAAATCTAAGCATAGTGTGGCTTTCAGCCATATAAATGCATAGATATATTTAATCATTATTCATTCCTGCTTTCATAAAAAATAATATCATCTTGCAAAACACCCTGTTTCCTCTTGGGTTTAACAGCCTTTAACATATCTGCATAATTTAAATAAGTAGCCAAATACTCAAAGCAATCTCTATCTATGAATCACTAAATCAATTACGTATATATCTTTAGATGTATCTACATATATTTAAGAAACTTGGCTGTTTTTAATCAAATTGAATAAACTTATAATGCCTTAACAGCGGTTACTTTATTTAATAGAAGTTCCTCTCCGGAGGAAGGTGCCGCTCCGCTGGAGCTGAGGAAAATTCAGAGGAAAGAGTTTAGAGTAAGATATCGCTCCGCTGGAGCTGAGGAAAATTCAGAGGAAAGAGTTTAGAGTAAGATATCGCTCC
>JBIINW010000259.1:0-3285 GCA_044337245.1 Sediminibacterium sp.
AAAAGGCA
Organism: Sediminibacterium sp.; assembly: GCA_044337245.1. Lineage (GTDB taxonomy): Bacteria > Bacteroidota > Bacteroidia > Chitinophagales > Chitinophagaceae > Sediminibacterium. The sequence continues at coordinate 9 of JBIINW010000259.1, forward strand.
GAATTATTACGAGGGGTTAGATAATGCAGTGGATGCACTTGCCAAAGCTGCTGTAGGAGAATATAAAGTTGCCCGCAAAAAAAATAGCTCAAAACCAGGTGGGGGTGGTTCTATAATAACCTTCCTTGTTATACTGGCCATTGTATTGCTGTTTGTGGGTGGTGGAGGTTTTGGAGGAGGCGGCAGAAGACGGCGCACAGGTTTGGATGGCTTGGCCGAAGGACTTCTATTAGGTTCCCTGCTGAATGGAGGCAATAGTCGCGGCGGATGGGGTGGCGGTGGATTCGGAGGCGGAGGTGGTGGAGGATTTGGTGGATTTGGTGGAGGAAGTTCAGGTGGAGGCGGTGCTGGAGGCGGATGGTAGATTATTTATCGGACGAGGCAAGAATACTATGCATAAAAAAAAGCCGGACAAATTTGCCCGGCTTTTTTTGTTGTATCACACACACTTTTACTTCTGCGAAATTTGTTTCAGTACATATTCAGCTAATTCAGTTTCTCCAGCTGCTTTCTTTTTTTCCGCAATCTTTTTCAGGAACAAATTATTGATATACGGATCTGTCTGCGCCCTTTGCGAAGCAGGAATTGAATTACGCATTTCACAAATCAGATCTACACCTTTTTTAAATTTAACAGGATTCTTTTCTATTTCTACTATCTCTTTTAAAGTAGACGTTAATTCAAACTTTGCTTGCGTTAAGGGCATCTGCTCGTATTTTCCGGCAACAAAGTCAAAAGCCATCGGGTCTCCATATGCAGCCAAAACATTGCTGATAGAGGAAACCAGTCGTCCCTTACAAGGTTCCAACATCAATTTTTTAGCTAGCTGGTGTGATCCGGCAGAGTCAATAGAAGCAAGTGCATCCAGGGCCGCACCTGCTACTGTGTAGGATGAATCTGTGGCAGCCTTGGTAAATAAGGCTTTGTCGGTTTCATCTCCGGCTTTAGCTAATAAATCAATGGCTGCTGCTCGCACCAGGCGATTGGGGTCGGATTGTGCCATTATTCTTGCTTGTTGAAATACCTCCGGGGTAGGGCTACCCGCAAGAAATTGTTCCAGAGCTTCTTGGCGAATTGCATAGAAAGGATCTTTTAAACCCAGCATTCGCAAGGCTTTTGCATCGGCATCACTGTTTTTACCCTGTGCAGCTGCTAGGGCTTCTTCCCTGTCTTTATAATTTCCGGCATATTGATATTGATGTAAAAACTGTGCGAGCGTTTTATTGTCTTTTTTAACGCAGAGCACGATTTTATCACCATCTACATTAATCAGTTTTGGTTGAGCTGCCACGGGAAAAGAAAAAGTATCGGCTTTGTTTTCCAGCAGTACCGAGTATCTTTTTTTAGTGGTACCCTCATACACGTCTATCGCAATGGGCAGTTTGAAAATCTTATCACCCGACTGGGTTTGTTTCACATACACAAAAGCCCGGTGCGTGGTATCATTGTAGCTATAACTGATATCCAATGCCGGATGGCCACTTCCAAAATACCACTGATTAAAAAACCAGTTCAGGTCTTTACCGGTTACCTTTTCAAAAGCCAGTCGGAGGTGGTGTGCACTACCATTACTGAATTTATTATCGGTTAGGTATCTGTTAAGCGAAGCGAAAAATGCTTCATCTCCAACGTAGTTACGCAGCATGTGTAGAATGCGGCCTCCTTTTTCGTAGCTAACATTATCAAACATATCTTCCCGGTCGGCATAGTAAAAACGCACCAGGTCTTTCTTTTGTCCGCCACTCATCAAATAGCTTTGCTGGTCTTTACTGTTTTCGTGATCGCCGGCATCTTTACCGTATTTGTATTCTCTCCAGAGGGTTTGACTATAATTGGCGAAGCTTTCGTTTACGGTTAGGTTGCTCCAGCTTTCGGCAGTAACATAGTCGCCAAACCATTGATGAAACAGTTCATGGGCGATGGTAGTTTCCCAAACATTCCCATCGGTTAATTCACGGGCATCTTGTTGGGCGCTTTCTTGGTGAAGGGTGGCGGTAGTATTTTCCATGGCACCACTCACGTAGTCGCGGCCTACCATCTGACTATATTTAGCCCAAGGGTAATCGATTCCGGTAACGCGGGTGCTAAAGAATTGGATCATTTCGGGGGTGAGTCCGAAAATTTTTCGGGCAACGCCGGCATATTCTTTTTCTACATAATAATTTACTTCTTTTCCTTTATAGCCGTCTTTAATTACTGCAAAATCGCCTACGCCAATAAAAAACAAGTAGGGAGAATGGGGAAGATCCATTTTCCAGTAATCGGTTCTGGTGCCGTTGGTGTTTTTCTTTTGCGAGATTAGTAAGCCGTTCGAAAGGGAAACGTATTTATCGGGCACGGTTAATAGAAATTCCTGTGTACATTTTTGGTTCGGTCTGTCGATGGTAGGCAGCCATACGGAAGTACCTTCTGTTTCCCCTTGCGTCCATACCTGGGTAGGTTTTTTCGGATCGCTTCCGGTGGGGTTGATAAAATAGAGTCCTTTAGCATCTGTAATGGCCATGCTGCCCGCGGCTTTGTAGTCGTTTGGTTTGGCAGTGTACAAAATTTGCAGGGTATAGGGTTGATTGCGCTGGTACACTTTGTTCAGGCGGATACGAATGAACATGCCATCATTCAGATATTGCAGCGCTTGTGAGGAATTGCCAGTTAGCAGGGATACGGATTGGATATCCATGCCTTTGGCATCTAGCACAACTGAATCGGTTGGATAAAAATGCGGTTGCAGGGTGATGGTAGCTTTGCCGGCCAATTGCGATTTATCGAATAGTAAAGTAGCTTCCAGGCGGGTATGCACCAGGTCGTTATTTTTTTCAGCAAAGCTGCGGTAGACTTTTTTCCAATCATTTTTATCCTGGGTTACCTGTGCATGTGCGGCGGTATTCCATAGCAGGAGTGCGAGAAAGAACCATTTTTTCATACGATTATTTTAGTGTTAATAAACGAGTAGCGGGCATCTGTAGGGATGCCTTTTTTGGTAAAGATAAGTAAAGGGAGATAGTGGAAAAGGGAAATGGATAAGTTAGTTGATTAGGGGATATGGGGTAGCAAAAGCTTACGAGCGGTTGCGGAAATCAGTACATTTGTTACCCTTTCGAAAAAAACAGCATGCAGAGATATTTTATAGAAGTACGCTATGGTGGAGCCGGTTTAAGTGGCTTTCAGGTGCAGGAGAATGCCAGTACGGTGCAGGGATTGTTAGAGCGTGCGATAGAGATATATATTCGAAAGCGGGTAGTATTAACGGGTTCATCGCGAACCGATGGGGGGGTGCATG
>JBIINW010000260.1:0-3273 GCA_044337245.1 Sediminibacterium sp.
AAGAGGCAAAACGGTTTATGTGCAACGCTGCATGGTTTGTCACCAACAAGATGGCGGCGGGGTTCCCCATCTCAATCCACCAGTAGATGGCTCATCGGCCGTAAAAGGAAAAGACAAATCGAAGCTGATTTCAATTCTCCTTAAAGGTATGAGCGACCGGGTTGAAATTGATGGAGAATATTACAGCAATAATATGGCCAGCCATGCCGACCTCAGCGACCAAGAAATTGCAGACGTATTAAATTATATCCGAAACAACTGGAGCAATAAAGTGCCTACCCCGGTTACCCCTGCTGAAGTAAAATCGGTGCGGGCTAAAACAAAATAAGCATGCGACGTATTCTATTTATCGATCGGGATGGAGTGATTTTGCAGGAGCCGGATAATTTTCAGGTAGACCATATTGATAAAACGAATTTTGTTCCGGGTGTTGTTTCAACCCTATCCCGCATTGCCGCTGATTTTGATTTTTTTCATGTGATGGTAACCAACCAAGATGGATTGGGCACCGATTCTTATCCCGAAACGGATTTTTATCCCTATCAGAACCTGATGTTGCGAACCTTAGAAGGGGAGGGGTTTCGATTTGATGAAGTTTGGGTGGATGCAACTCGCGAGGAAGATAAGCAACCTACCCGAAAGCCGGGAACGGGCATGTTGACCCATTTGATCAATAATCCCGAATTTGATTTGGCAAATTCTTTGGTGATTGGTGACCGATGGAGTGATATCCAACTGGCAAAAAATCTGGGTTGTAAGGCAATTTACTTCCGCTCCCCCCATGCTACTTTGCAGTTCACACCAGAACAGGAACTAACCCTTCGGGATACCATTCTGCTAGAGGCACCCGACTGGCAATCGATTTATACTTTCTTAATATTAGGGCTCCGTAAGGTAACCCACTCCAGAAATACCAAGGAAACCCAGATAACCATCCAACTCAATTTAGATGGAAAAGGGGAATCAACCATAGATACTGGAATTGGTTTTTTCGATCATATGCTCGATCAGATTGCTCGCCATGGGAAATTAGATCTAACCATTACCACAAAAGGAGATTTGCATATTGATGAACACCATACTATTGAAGATACCGCTATTGCGCTGGGAGAGGCTTTTGCCCTGGCTTTAACCGATAAACGGGGAATGGAGCGATATGGATTTGCCTTGCCCATGGATGAAGCAGAAGCAAAAGTGCTGATTGATTTTGGAGGAAGAAACTGGTTGGTATGGGATGCCGAGTTTGCCAGAGAAAAAATTGGAGAAATGCCAACTGAAATGTTTTATCATTTCTTCAAATCGTTCAGTGATGCTGCCCGCTGTAATTTGAATATTAGTTGCCAGGGAACCAATGAACATCATAAGATTGAATCTATATTTAAGGCATTTGCCAAAGCTATCCGCATGGCTGTAAAGCGCGACCCGTTTAGCAATTACTTGCCTTCAACTAAAGGGATACTGTAATCGTTTATAGTTTAGTGCGCGTCCACACTTCGGTTCTTCCAATCATTGAGATTCCGATATATCCCCGAACATTCAGGGTATTGGCGTCTTTAAAGCGCATGTAACATTTGTAATCCTTGCCATTTTCAGGGTCGTAAATTCTTCCGTTGGTCCACTCCCCATCTACAAATTCAAAATCTCGTAAAATAATTGCACCTACCAGGGGTTTGGATTTAAGGTTGGCGTTAGGATTGTTACTATCCATTTTGGGTTGCCCTTTTTCGTTCAGGGGCTCGCGCAACCAAACGATTTTGCCATAATACTTACCATTTTCTTTATACACCTGAATTTTTCCTTTGCCGCTGGAGTTCAGCCAGATGCCCACCACATCATCCGAGGGGGTAGGGGTTGCAAAAGCAGCGGAAATTACACTGGTAACAGATACTAATAGCAATAATAGATATTTCATGGTACTGAAAGGTTAGATGAAGCCGTTAACAAACGGCAGGTAGAAAGGTTGTTGTAAATAACCGGCTACCAAGCTATTAAAAAAAATTTGTTTTTCCCGCAATTAGATTGCAATTTTGTAGGGATGAAAATGAATCAACATAAGAGTTGGTGGTGGCATTACAACCTCGTCCGGGGATAGTAATGGCATAGCCTTTTACTTATTTGAATATATCTTTCAAAGCCCCGGCATACCAATGTCGGGGTTTTGTTTTTAGTAACCTGAATTAAAAGGGGCATATGAAAAAAATTGAACTGAGTACCCATGCCAGAAAGATGCTGGCAGATATTTATACACCCGTGGGTATTTACCTGCGACTCAGGGATAAATACCGGGATACCATTTTATTGGAAAGTACCGATCACCATGCGGCTGAAAACAGTTTTTCATTTATTGGCATCAATGCCATTGCAGGAATTGAAGTAACGGAGCCTGGTAAACTGAATTATAAATATCCGGGGGAAGAGTCGGTAACAGAAGCAATTCCGCATCCGGAAGCTGTTCCCAACAGAATTTGGGAGTTTATGCAGCAGTTTTCTGTTACCCCCCTTGAAATTCCTGAGGCTTCGGTTGCACAGGGCTTATTGGGATATACTTCCTATGATGCGGTGCCTTTTTTTGAATCGATTCAATTACATACACAAAAGGAAGGTTCCATCCCCCTGCCACTGATGCGGTATCGCCTATATCAGTATGTAATCGTGTTCAATCACTTTAAAGACGAGATCATTTTTTGTGAAAACAAAATACCCGGCATACCCGGAGATGCCGAAGCGGTAATCTCATTAATCCGTAGTAAGGATGTACCCGTTTATCCATTTTCCACTACCGGAACAGAAGCCTCCAATATGTCGGACGATTACTATCGGGAAATCGTTCGCAAAGGCATCGCACATTGTATGCGGGGAGATGTTTTTCAAGTGGTGCTGAGCCGACGTTTTCAGCAATCTTTCCAGGGTGATGAGTTTAATGTATATCGGGCCCTGAGAAGTGTAAATCCTTCTCCCTACCTGTTTTTCTTCGACTATGGCGAATATAAACTAATGGGTTCCTCTCCCGAAGCCCAGATTATAGTAAAAAATCAGCAGGCCATTGTTCATCCGATTGCAGGTACATTCCGCAGAACCGGGGATGAAGCTACCGACCAACAGATGGCACAACAATTATTGACAGATGCCAAAGAAAATGCCGAGCATATCATGCTGGTTGACTTAGCCCGCAACGATTTGAGCCGCTGCTGCGATCAGGTAGCAGTTAGTCATTTCCGCCAAGTACATTATTATAGCCATGTAATTCACCTGGTAAGTGAAGTGATCGGCAAT
>JBIINW010000001.1:0-91295 GCA_044337245.1 Sediminibacterium sp.
CTCATAAATCGTATTGAGCGAGTTCAAATTCTTAGTGAGTGATTGCATTTGCACATGGAACTCTTTGGCGCTATCAGAAGCACCATGAAAACCCGCCAGCGACATAGAAGCAGTGTTAGCAGCATCTTTAATGGAAGCCAATGCCACGGTTGCTTCTTTGGTTTTATTAGAGAAATCGCCTGTGGTTTTTACCACATCACTGATATCCGTCATTTGAGAAACAGAATTTTCTAATTTCTGGAATCCGGCACCCAATTTAGAAAGGGTAGCAGGCGTAATTTCGGCATCGCTCAACATTTTTTCCATGGAAGCCAAGGCCTTATTACCGCTAGCTGGTTTTACGTGTTCCACTTCGGGATGCTCATCGATATAAGGGAAAATCACATAAAATACCCCATAGGTTAAAAATATCAGGGCCTCAACGGTTAACCCGATTTTAAGCATGAGATCTGCAATAGGTGTATGCAATAATTTTTGTAATGCACCATAAATTACTACTGCTGCCGCCAGAGACACGAATACATCTAGCCATTTGTTAACCTTTGCTGGAATTTTTGCTGACATTGTGTTTGATTTTTTTTGGTGGTAACCCGCCTAGGGGTTGGATATTGGTTTTGTTTACTTAATTATTTTTTTTGAGGGGCCAAATCAATTACGGTTCTGAATCCGATATACGATTTAGCAGTATCCTGGTATTCGTAATTTCGAGTACTTACTTGCAGATAAAAAGCAATGTCTTTCCAGCTTCCTCCACGCACAACCTTGCGCTTCTCCCGTGGGCGGTCGGTGTCTTTTGCTTCATACCGGATATCAGGACTTAAATCCGACATCAGATTATAGGCGCCTTCGTAGAAGTAAGAGCCCGTCCACTCAGCCACATTTCCCGACATATTATATAAACCATATTGATTTGCCCAGTAAGCATCTACCGGAACAGTATAAAAGCCACCATCTTCGATATAGTTACCCCTACCTGGCTTGAAATTAGCTAGTAAACAACCTTTTTTATTTCTCAAATAGGGATTGCCCCAAGGGAACATAGAGTTGGTGAGGCCCCCGCGAGCGGCATACTCCCACTCACTTTCGCTGGGTAGCCGATAATCAGCATCTTGCAACATTTTTTTCGTTTCGAGGTATGCATTTTGATAATGCGTTCTCCAGTGACAAAAAGCTACTGCCTGCTTCCAGGTTACACCAACTACCGGATATTTACCAAAGGATGGGTGAGAATAATATCTTTTGGTCATGGGCTCATTATAGGAATAAGAGAAATCTCTCATCCATACAAGGGTATCCGGATAAATCGGCTCATCTCTTCGGATAATAAAATTACTTCTATATAATCCCGCATTTTCGCGTTTAGCAGCGGTGGCCAGATCGTAAAATTCTACCCGATACATAATTTTGCTAGGGTCAATTTCAGGTCTTCCATATAAACGGTTATCGGGAGCCAGGTTTAGTTCGTTCAGTTTTTCAATAGTGTTACGGTCTAATTTAACGGTTGCCATCTTTTTCCAATTCACAGCAGAGGTGTCATTGGCTTTATTAATGCCAGGCCCAAATAAGATTTTATAAATCAGGGAATCGCGGGTCCAGTTCACAAACTGACGGTACTGGTCGTTGGAAATTTCGGTTTTATCCATCCAGAAGCCTGGGATAGATACCTGACGGTTGCGGGATATATAGTTATAGCTAACATCCTCGTCACTCGGGCCCATGTGGAAGGTTCCCGGTGGAATATATACCATATTCAATGGGGGGCCCATAGTTGGCCGGGTAGTAGACGCTACTCCACGCAATTGACCATCGTTGATCAATTTTCCTTTTGACTTACCACCTCCTCCGCAAGAAACGAGGGCAAGCACAGTCAAAACATAAACCGAATTTGTTACATATCCTTTCATTGTACAGGTTGATTATAACTGTTACAAAATATCAAAATGGCCAGTGGCCAGATTGTTTTTATTTGTTTTTTATACTTACAATATGATAGAGAACTAAGTAAAAATTTTATCAGATAATCCTATTTATATGATACAATAAAGGGTGGTTTTGTGCAATACTATGAGGGCAAATTACAGCAATCTTTTGTTACACATTTGCTAAAAACTCCTCACAATCATCTGCCGGTTGGCCGCATTGGTAGTTCTTACATTGGTAAAAGAGTACTTTGTCAGGCTCATCGGGCACATTTTTCCCGCTTAATAACGGAAAATTTAACAATTTAGTTTCTGTAACCTGAAGAATCTTATTGGGAACGAACTTTTTGAGCAAGAAAGGCAAAAAACGGAAGGCTTGCTGCCCAACTACGGCCCATTCGGCAATACCGGCCACTTCGGTTTGCAGCGTGATAGCCCAAACACCAAAAGATCCCGGATACCGGATTATCGAAGATGACAGGGTATTTAATAAACTATGGGCCTGTTCTCTGTAAGCGGGCCGATCAAATACAACGGATAAGTATTGAAGGTTGGCGGCCATCAGGGCATTTCCACTGGGTACCGCCCCATCGTAAATCTCTTTTTTCCGAATCACTACATCCGTTTGTTGGGTACCGGTAAAAAAGAAAAAGCCGGTGGTTGTTTCCATAAATTCTTTCATTACCCATTCCGTTACCGCAAGTGCTTTTGTTAGATAGTTCTGCTCTCCGGTTACTTCCTGCAGGTATATGTATGCCTGAATTAAAGCAGCATAATCATCCAAAAATGCCGATATCCTGCTTTTACCCAATTTATAGGTATGGTGCCATGATCCATCGGATTGTAGAAATGCACGCTCTAAAAATTGCAGGTTTTCTACCGCTAATCGTCGGTACTTTTCTTGGCCCGTTGCTGCATAGGCTGCCGTGAAAGCCCGGTTGATAAGTGCATTCCATCCCAACAACACTTTATCGTCTAACTGTGGACGGATTCTTTGTGCCCGAAATTCCTTCAACTTTTGTAAACATCGGGAAAATCGCTGCTCCGCCTCCTCTTTTTCCCATCCTTGCTGTTTACAATATTCATCCCGGAGTGTGCGCGACCAAAGAATATTTACCCCTTCCCAGTTTCCTGCTGGCATTACTTGAAAATATTCTATAAACCAGTCCGCATCCTCCCCTAAAATATCTACTATTTCATCTTGCGTCCAGGTATAATATTTTCCCTCTACTCCCTCACTATCGGCATCCAATGCGCTGCAATAGCCGTTTTCTCCATTTCCCAATTCATCCACCACAAACTGCAAGGTTTCTTCTATGGCCCGGGCATATCGATCGTATCCGGTAACCTGATAGGCTTCTGAAAGTAAGATAACCAACAAGGCATTATCGTATAGCATTTTCTCGAAATGAGGAGCCTGCCAATGAATGTCTGTACTGTATCGCGAAAAACCCCCTCCTACCTGGTCGTATATTCCTCCCAATAGCATTTTATCTAAGCTGAGTATCACCTGATCTAATGCAGCCTGGTTTCCGGTAAAATGGTAATGCCTTAACAAAAAGCGCAAGGAAAATGTCTGCGGAAACTTGGGCGCATTACCAAAACCACCCCAGCTGGTATCCGCTTGTTTCAATAGTTGCTCTGCCATTAGTTGCTGGGTGGCAGGCAGAAATAATTCGGATGTAACACCCTCCACGGCACCAAATGAATTGGCATTTTGTAAATGCTGGGTAAGCTGGTCGGCCTGCTTAAAAATATCTTCCCGCTTTTGCTGAAAAAGCTGATGCATTTGTATCAGCACTTCCCGCCAGCTGGGGCGATTAAATGCAGGTTTGGGAGGATAATAGGTTCCCCCAAAAAAAGGCCTACAGTCGGGCAAAAGAAATACATTCAAGGGCCAACCACCGCTGCCAGTAATCGCTTGAACTGCATCCATATAAATATGATCCAGGTCTGGCCGCTCTTCCCGATCGATTTTAATGTTTACAAAAAATCGATTCATCAACTCGGCTGTAGCAGGATCTTCAAAGCTCTCTCTTTCCATCACATGGCACCAATGGCAGGCGGCATACCCAATACTTACCAATATCGGCTTATTCTCATCCCGGGCTATACCCAGAGCCTCCTCTCCCCAAGGATACCAGTTTACCGGATTATGGGCATGTTGAAGCAGGTAAGGACTAGTTTCGTGAATAAGTGCATTGGCCATATTATTAAAGATTGGCGGTAAAGGAAACCATAAAAGAATCGGAACTTATCCCCCTTTGGCGGGTATTATTTTTTTTTAACCAACTGCTGCTGCAAATATTCATCCAAGGCAGCTACCATACTTGGTTTTTTGGGGGCAGGACCCTGAATATGTAACACCAGTCCCCGCTCTTCAAGAGCCCGGGAAGTATTGGTACCAAAAGCACCAATATGGGTTCCGTTTTGATGGAAATCTGGCAAATTATCGAATAAACTTTTTACTCCACTGGGGGTGAAAAAGCAAATAACATCGAATTGCCTAGAACCGAGCACTTCTTTGATATCATTACTGATGGTTCTGTACATAAATGCCAGCTGGTATTCACAGCCATGTTGCTTTAGCCAATTCACGATCTCATTATCCTGCTGATTTTCACTGCACACATATAAAAAACGCTCATTGGCTTTGTGGCGGTTGATTACATCAAACAAACTCTTATTGGTTCCGTCTGAACCATAAAATACCTTGCGTTTGCGGTACAAGATGAATTTCTGTAAATAAAGAGCTACCGATTCGGTGATGCAGAAATATTTTGTATCGGCATGGATAGACACTTTCATCTCATCTGCCATCCGGAAAAAATGATCTATGGCATTTCTACTGGTGAAAATCACTGCCGTAAAGTGCGGAATATCAATTTTCTGCTTGCGGAATTCTTTAGAGGGGATACCATCTAATTTAATAAATGGATGGAATACCAGATTTACTGGGTACTTCTTCTCCAACTCAAAATAGGGAGATTTATCATTCTCCGGCCTTGGCTGTGATATTAAAATATGCTTAACACCTTTGCCGTTTGCCGTTTGCTTAACCCCGTTTTTTGTCATATCAACGCTTGCTAAAGAGTTGCAAAATTACAGAAAACCAGCCAAATTTTTCATCACTAATTTATAAATCAGTAAAAGGGGTATAATTTCAACCGCCAATAAATAAATAAAGAAGTGAAATGCGTTTAAGGCAATTTTGTTGCGGAATAAAGCAAAAGAAACCAGATAACGATAAACAAAAACCAGAATTATGAGAAGCCAGCCCAGCGTAAAAGCAGCCTGAACCAAGGGCTGAGCCGAAAATGCCACCAATAACAGCACAGGAATTAATAAAATACCCAACATTTTATTCATCATAAATACAATAAATAGGTAAGAACTCGCCGCCTCCCTGCTGTTAAAAACCCAACCGGCAAACCGTAGAAAGAGAAACTTTCCCAAATAAAGCAACATCAAAAAAGTAACCGAGCCCAGCCATAACCGCCAAAAATCACCCACAAACCATTTAAAGTTTGCAACAGCCAGTGTAATGAAAGTGGCCGTAATCATAAAAAACATCAGATTCATCAATAAAGAGGAAATCTGCTCTTGCAGCAACTGATCGCGTGTTTGCTTTTGGCTAAGGGAGGTTCGGAAAAAATAGATAAATAGATTGTTCAAATACCGGGGGAACGCTACCCGAATTAGTGCCAGCAGCAATAATAATCCGGCAATCAGATAAAACAGCCTTTCTTTTCCAGAGGGTTCCCGAAATTCAATGATCCAACTAATAGCCGGAGCCTGCAGGGGCAAAAATGGATTTTCCAATACCCTTTGATAGGGACTAGTATAGAATGGCGTATCGGAAACCACCAGCAAAATACTATCCTTTAGCTGTATGCTATCACGGGCAAGTAATGAATCTTTTTTTACTGGTGATTTTAACAGACTATCTGCCGGTAATACTTGCGCAATTATCTTTTTTGCAGGAGTGGAATCTTTGGCGAACAAGCTATCCTTCTGAGCCATTGCCAGCATAGGAAGCCAGCAAAGCATTCCAAAAACTAAATTAACTTTCAGCAGCCGCATACCCGCAAATCTACAAATAGAAAACAAGAATTCTGTACCGAGCGGTTTTCGGGGGTTTCCCGTAGTTTTACATCCGTTTTATGGCAGGTATTTATATACATATTCCGTTTTGTAAAAAAGCCTGTCATTATTGTGATTTCCATTTTTCCACCTCCCTAATCCAATTAGATCCTTTATTGCAGGCACTGGAAACCGAGATAGCACTTCGCAAGAACTATCTGGCCGAACCCATTGAAACCATTTATTTGGGGGGTGGCACTCCCTCTCTGATTCCTCCGGCAGCTATTAATCACTTGCTCGAATGTATTCATGCCAGCTTCTCTGTTTCCGCTTCCGCCGAAATTACCTTAGAAGCCAACCCAGATGATATTACTGCCGAACAAGTAGCTGCTTGGAAAATGGCAGGCATTAACCGAATGAGCGTGGGTGTTCAATCCTTTCACCCTCATTTACTCCAGTGGATGAACCGGGCACACGATGCCAACCAATCTGTAGAAGCAATTACCCTGTTACAAAAGGGAGGCTTCGAGAATATCAGTCTTGATTTAATATACGGATGCCCCAACCAATCCGACGAAAGCTGGGAAAAAGATGTGCGGGAAACATTGGCCCTGGGGGTTCCGCATGTATCTTGCTATGCCCTAACCAGTGAACCTAATACCGCACTCTGGCACATGATTAAGAAAGGGGATACGCCCCAAATTCAGTCCGAACAACAGGCCCGCCAATTTATCCTGCTGATGGAGTGGATGCAGTCAGCCGGATATGAGCATTATGAAATTTCAAACTTCTCACTTCCCCATCAGCGAAGCCAGCATAACAGCGCCTATTGGAAAGGGGTTCCTTATCTGGGTATTGGCCCTTCCGCCCATTCATTTAATGGCCATGAAAGGGAATGGAATATTAGTAACAATGCTGGATATATAGAAAGCATCGGCAAAGGCATGCTTCCCAATACGAAAGAAATTTTAACTACCACCCAACAGGTAAATGAGTATATCATGACCACCCTAAGAACGATGGAAGGTATTTCATTAAACCAGATAGCAAACCGATTTGGTAACACAATACCAGAGCAAATGATGCAAGATGCAAAGCCATGGATTCGGGAAGGCTTGCTGCAATTGGTAGATCAACAACTTATTTTAACTCGTTCAGGAAAATTAATGGCCGACCGGATTGCGGCAGATTTATTCCGGGAGGAGCCGGAGTTATAAAATACTACACCAACTGGCTTTCCAGGGAATGAATACCGTTTACTGCAGGTAATTGATTCCAAAGTATTTCATAAATTGTTTTGGCAATGGGCATATCACAACCCAACTTTTGATTGAGGGAATGAATACAGCGAGCAGCATAATATCCCTCAGCCACCATGTTCAGCTCCAGCCTGGCGGCAGTAACCGAGTAGCCCTTTCCAATCATATTTCCGAAAGTGCGGTTTCTACTGTGCATGGAATAACAGGTAACCAGTAAATCTCCCAAATAAACAGAATCTGCATAATCAGAGAGGGCATCTGTGAGCGCATCGTTTCTTTTATCTATCGCACCCAAAAACTGCACAACTTCCTTGGCAGCATTCGAAATAAAAACACTCAAAAAATTATCACCGTACTCTAACCCATGCACAATACCGGCTCCGAGGGCATAAATATTTTTTAAAACCGCTGCATATTGTACCCCCCAGATATCCGTATTTATATGGGTGAACACATACTCATTGTTGAATATAGCTGCCAGCGGTTCTATCGCAGTTTTTTCTGTTCCGGATAAAGTAAGATAAGATAATTTTTCTGCCGCCACTTCCTCGGCATGGCAGGGACCCAACAATGTAAAATATTGCGACAAAGGAAACGAAAAAACTCGCTCGAGGTATTGATTCAGTAATTCGTTCTGTTCGGGCAAAATACCTTTTACAGCTGAAATTATTTTTTTATCGTGGAAAATATCAACCGGAAGTTCCCCCAACAAACTATGAATAAATGCAGCCGGCACTGCCAGCACAATACAATCAGCGGAGGCAATTAATTCGGGTAAGCTACTGTAAAAATGAATTTGTGATAAATCGAAATAAACGGAGGATAGATAATGGGGATTGTGCCTTCTTTTCTTAAAGTAAAGAATGGTTTCCTCATTTCTAATCCACCAATGAACCGTATGCCCGTTATCGGTTACTATTTTTGACAGTGCAGTTGCCCAGCTTCCGCTTCCAATGATTCCAATTCGCATGCTACCTGAATTATTTAAGCAAACATACGAATTGAATCAAAAAGGTTAGTTCGATTTCTTTTCCTCAAACAGTTGTTCCTTAGGTACCACTTTAACCAGCGTACTGTCTTTCAGGGTTTTACTTACTGTAGAGTAAGGACCAGTAATTACCTGATCACCTGCTTTAATTCCGCCGAGCACTTCAATATAATTCAAATCTTGAACGGCTGTTTTCACTTTCACCTGCTTCACCCGCTGATTGGGTAGCAATAAGAATACTACCAGATCAATATCATCATCCTGTGCGGTTTTTTTATCTGTATTGGTACCATCCGAAGCAGCTTTATCTTTGCTATCCTGCATTGCACTCGCATTTTTATCGCGCGGGGTAACGGCATTCAGCGGAACGGATAAAACATTAGAGCGAGTTTGTGTTTGAATATCGGCACTGGCATTCATACCCGGACGGAATGGGAATCCATGGGTTGATTTAGTTAAATCTAAATAACTTGCAGGTAACAAACGGATATGAACCTTATAACTGGTAACTTCTGTGCTGGCGCCACCGGTTAAAGAGTTGCCACTTGGATTAGCAATCTTATAAACCAAGCCTTTGAATTTACGATTCGAATAGGCATCTACTTCAACCACTGCCGTATCTCCTAGTTTCACTTTAGGAATATCATTTTCACCTACATCTACCCGAACTTCAATACTGCGCATATCGGCTACACGCATCATTTCGGTACCAATATTAAAGCTGTTACCAGCAACCCGCTCTCCTTTTTTCACATTCATCAAACTAATGATTCCACTCATTGGAGCAGTTATCACTGTTCTGGAAATATCCTTATCAGCACGCTGTAATTGAGCCAAGGAACTTTGAATAGATGCTTCACTACTCTTCAATCCTTCGCGCGCAGCATTGTAATTGGCCTGAGAAGTAAGAAAATTTTGCTCTGCCTGCTCAAATTCTGATCTTGAAATAACCTTATCGGCAAGTAATTTTTTCTGACGGTCGTAAATCACCTTTAAATTATCAACCTGCGCTTTCAATCCGGTAATACTAGCCTGAGAGTTGGCTAACTGGGCTTTGGTTTGATTTACCCCCGCCATTACCTGATCACGCTGACTCATATAGATATCAGCATATATGCGGGCCAGCACTTGTCCTTTTATTACACTGTCGCCTTCATTTACATTCAGTTCCACAATTTCCCCACTCACATCCGGACTCACTTTCACTTCAATTTCTGGATATACTTTACCACTGGCATTCACCGTTTCTATGATGGTTCTCAGCTCAGCTTTTTCAGCAGTAACCTTAATACCCTCCTCTTTTCCAATGACGCCGTTTTTCTTCAGCATCACCAACAAAATTACAGCGGCAACAAGGGCAACAACTATCCAGATTAATTTCTTTTTCATACAAATTTATTTTGCGAACGTGCAGGGGTTACTATAATTTGATTCCTTTTCCTTTATAAAATTCTAATAATTTCATCTTAAACACGTAATCGAACTGATTCGTGAGCAATTGTATTTTGGCTCGTAATAAGCTGTTCTGATTGGTTATCAGATCTAAAGAGCCCAACAATCCAATTTCATATCTTTTCACAGAGAAATCGTAGGCTTTCTGAGCCGTTTCTACGCTTTTTTTACTTGCATTATACCGCTGCAATGAGGTTACAGCATTTGTATAGGCGAGGTAGATATCCTGTTTTAACTTGATGTCGGCGGATTCTTTTTGCAATTCTGCCGATTTTACGTTTAACTGCGACTGTTTTACAGATGTGCGGGCCTGGTGATTGGCAAAAATGGGTATGCTTAAATTGAAGCCGATGTTTTGACCCAAGTTATTATCTATCTGAGACCCCCACCCATTCCAAAGTTGGCCAAATGAGCGGCTCGACTGGACTGGTTTATAAATGGGATTTTGAACAAAATAATTATTCGGGCCAATAGCCACAATTGGTTCGAATCCTGATATGGGATTATATCCGCTAAAGTTGGCGCCGCTGATATACTTTACGGAATTAGAAAAGTTTGTGCTCAAGTTTCCTCCTACGGTTAGTGTAGGATAGGCTTGGGCTTTGGCTACCAGCACATTTTTTTCTGCCGCTTTAATCCGCAGGGCATTTACTTTTTGCAAGGGCTGAGCTTCGAGTCCCTGCTGATATACCAGTTCGGGTTGCAATTCGGCAAATGATTCGAGGGGGATTTTATCTACAGAAGGCGTAACAACATTGAAGGGGGTTCCGGGATCGAGGTTGAGTACTCCCATCATGTTGAGCAAATTTTGTTGCTCTGTAGCCACCGCCGAAAAGTAGTTACTGCTGTCGGAAGCCAGTTGCGCTTCTACTTCTGCCAGGCTTAGTTCGGGTAATACACCGGCTTCTACCCGCTTACGGGTAATGTCTTGCTGCGATAAACTTTGACTAATCTGTACTTTGCTGATATTTAGTTGCTCACGGGAAGCCAAAATTTGCAGGTAGAAGGTTGCAACAGTAAATGAAATATCGTAGGCGGTTCTTTCCACATCTTGTAATGCAGCTTTGGCACTAAAAATGGCAGCTTGTTCGGTATTTTTCAGTCGGCCGAAATTATAAACCTGCATGCCTACATTCAAACCAAAATTTTGGTATAAGAACTGGGTAGTGGCAAATGAGTTGGTAGTAGGATCGATAGAACGACCAAAACGCATACCTGTTCCGGAATTGGCCGAAACATTCGGCAAAATGTTATACTTCGCCTGATCGGCTTGTAACTGGGCTATGCGGGCGTTAATATCGGCTTGTTTTACCGAGATATTGTGTGCCACGGCATAATCAATACATTGTTTCAAATCCCATACTTGAGGGGTTTGGGCCTTTCCTAAAAAAGGGGCGAAGATGCAGCCAAGAATGAATAAATGCTTCATGACTGCAAATTTAGCCGAATGGATGCCTATGGAAGTAAAAACTTCTATCAACGGAAACAATAGCCATACAATGGTATCATTTCTGTTATGAAAGGTTTTTGGGGTGGGATAACCGGTAAGTTGGGGAAATTAGGCTTCGGGAGCTTTGCGTAATGACCGGGTAATAAAAAATAGGCCAATAAAAGCAGCCAGCACGCCCAAACCTATCAGGGCTGTTACGGGAGTTTGCATAAAAATACTTACCCCCACAAAGCAATAAGCCGCCATAAATAACAGGGGAATGAAGGGAAATAATTTCATCTTAAAAATGCCGGTGCCATCCAGATGGGCGGTTCGCTTTCGCAAGATAAATATGGTTGCACTGGAAGCTACCATCCCAAAACAATCGAGAAATATGGTAAAGTTGAGTATCTTCTCAAAGGTTTGGGCAAAAAACAAAATTACGATGCAAATTCCGGCAAATACGGTTAACGAAGCTACCAATACATCATTTTTATCCGATTTTTTGGCAAATAGGGCTGGTAAAACACCTTCTTCGCTCATGGCAAACATTACTCTAGGATTGCTCATCAATAAAGCATTTACATAGGCCAAAACCCCAAAGAATAAGAAAAAGGAGAAAATATCTGCTCCAGACTTGCCAAAGGTTTTCATCATCAGCACATAGGCTATTTCTTTTTCTCCCTTCATCTGTTCAAAGCCTACAATTTGGTAATAACTAAAATTGGCTAACAGGTATAAGGCAATTATTATGGCAATGCCGATAAATATCCCCTTAGGAATATTCTGTGCAGGTTTTTTTACTTCACTGCCAAAATTTATGGTTTGCTGATATCCTCCGTAGGTAAAACAAACCGCAATCATACTGGCCCCTAAACTTTTTATCCAAGGCATCCATCCCACTTCAACTTCATTGGAAGCTGATACGGTTGCAGTTGGTATCGCCGCTCCCTGGTGAGGGAATAGAAGCGCCAGTATCAATACCCCAATCATACCAATCTTAATAATCATGAGGATATTTTGTGCCCGCGAACTCAAAGACAATCCCCGCAAATTGATAAAATAAAACAGGATGATGGCTGCGCAACTGATTAAAGCTTTATCAATATCCGTCCAGGCAATTCCAGGAAATAATTTTGTAATATATCCACTCCCAATTAAAGCTACCCCGCTCAGGCTGGCCGCATTGCTGATTAAAATAATGCAGTTGATACCAAATGCAATACTGGGATGATAGGCATACGAAAATATTTTATAATATCCGCCAGTAACCGGATACCTACTGCCAATTTCTGCATACGTGAGTGCGCCGCATAAAGCAATGATTCCACCCAAAATCCAGGCAGCAAAATATACCGAGGGAGTAATGGCAAAACTGGCGCTGGTAGCTGCTGATCGGAATATACCCATGCCAATCACCAATCCCACCACAATCATGGTGAAACTAAATAAATTCAATTGTTGTTTTGCTGCCATTATAAAAAAGTGTGCGTTAAATATAAGACACTTATCTGAAACCCTTCCTTTCCCCTGAAAGTATCGTATAAATCGAGGTGAATTGGGAAGCCATTGAAATATTGCTACCTTCATATTCCCAATAAATCCCCCAACTGTTTATGAATATATCTATCAATGAATTGATAACGGTTAGTTTTACCTTATTTGCAGTAATAGATATTGTAGGATCGGTTCCCTTATTGATTTCGCTGAAAGAAAAAATGGGAGGAATTCGTTCTATTCAGGCGACCTTAATTTCCGGGGCCCTGATGATTTTATTTTTATATGCAGGCGAACCATTTTTGCGCATTTTGGGTTTAGATATCTATTCATTTGCGGTAGGTGGATCGGTGGTAATTTTTTTACTGGGATTAGAAATGGTATTGGGCCACGAAATATTTAAGGGAAATCAGGATATCAAATCCGGCACCCTTGTACCTATTGCATTTCCCATTATTGCCGGAAGCGGAACCCTTACCACCATTATGTCGCTGAAAGCAAATTTTAACGAAGCCTATATATTAAGTGGTATTTTAATAAACCTCGTAGTGGTTTATATCGTTCTTACTTCGCTAAAATTTATCGAACGAGTTCTGGGACCCGCCGGGTTGATGGCAGTTCGTAAATTTTTTGGCGTAATTTTATTGGCAATAGCTGTTAAACTATTCAGCAGTAATATTGCCAAATTCGGAAAATAAAAATTTAGGGTTTCTTTACCCAATCGTCTGTTCTAAACGGGGAAGCCGGTATTCCTTCCTTGTTATAAAGATTACATCCTTTGGGATTATTGGCCCAAGCATAGCGAACTGCTATGGGTTCTGATATTGCATCGCTTTCTACCCTTACTTTATTTTTACCGATTATCGTAGCGGTAGCCCAAACAAATTTTTTATCGGCCCCTGCAATCGCAAATTGCTGAAGCGGTTGATCTCCGGTGGCTATCAATCCCGATCCGGCATGGCGGAAGGTTAACTCTATTGCTTTTCCTTTTTTAGTAAAAGAGGCTAATTCGGGACCAGAGTAAACCAAATTATTTTCTTGATAGGCAATTTTTCTGGCTGCCAGTGCAAGGCGGTCGCCTACTTCTTTTTTATTCAGTGGATGCACATCGTAGGTTTCACCTATATCGATGGTTACTGCTAAGCCTACATTGGGTAAGTCCATTGCTGCCTGTTGCTGTGCTTCGCGCAAATTTGCCCAACCACTTTCGCCGGGTTCCTTTACTATTTCCATGTAATTAGCTAGCTGTACAATCAAAAACGGAAAATCGCCCTGCTGCCATCGGCTGCGCCAATCTTTTATAAGTGCAGTTAACAGTTGCCGGTAATCACCCGCCCTTCCCCCATTGGATTCTCCCTGATACCAGGCCGCGCCTTTGATGGTGTAAGAAATTAAGGGATGTATCATGCCATTATACAAGGTAATGGGCTGGGTAAACATTTTAACAAAACTAGCAACGGGTAGGGGTGCTACCAGGTTACCCGCAGCATACTCCCAATTTCCGGCTAAGCTTACCTCACTATCTTTAAATAGTAATCGATATTTTTTTTCTGCTATAAATCCTCCATTCCCATCGGTATCTACAATACGAACAGTAATCGTGTTGTTACCTTCCTTTAAAAAACCAGCGGGTACTTTATATTTTCGGGCTACATAGCGGTTGGTGCTATACCCTACCAGCACCCCATTAACATAAGTAGAGTCCGCATCATCAATCATCCCCAATTCTAACCAGGCTTCCGTACTTGCCTGTTGCGCAGTAAGTGCAAATTTCTTTTTACACCATACTACGCCATCCGCATCTTTTAATCCATATTTTTCCCAAAAACCCGGCACCTGCATGCTACCTATATTATTTGCAGGAAAGTCGTTCTGTTTCCAATTATTTTCCGGTAGCCTTCCCTTATCGCCTTCCTTTGCATCTTTTTGCCATTGATTGGTAACCGTTCGTTCCCGAGTAATGGCTGCTTTCATATTTATTGAATCCTGATAAAAATGATAACGCTCGAGATAACCAGAAAAATCACGTAACCCCTCTTCACTAATCCAAGATTCGGCAGGGGTTCCGCCCCAGGTACTCTTGATTACCGCCATGGGTACTTTATATTTTTCGTACAAAGCCTTTACCATAAAATAAGCAACCGCCGAAAAACTGCCGATATTGGCAGGATTAGCCACCCGCCATTTTCCATTTAGCACTTGGTTGGGATGTAAAGCATATTGCTGGTTTACCTGAAATTCGCGAATCATTGGATTATTTGAAGCAGCAATTTCGTCCGGATATTTTTCGGTTAGTTTGCCCATTATAAAATCCATGTTCGACTGGCCAGAGCATAGCCACACATCTCCCATTAAAATTTCACGAATGGTTTTGGTTTCCTTACCTGCCTGAATGGTTAGCGTATACGGGCCTCCTGAAGGGGTTGCGGGTAATTGCAATTGCCAACGTTGTTGTGAATCTGCCAAGGCTTTGAATTCCTTCCCATTAAAACTTACGGTTACCGGACCCTCTCCATTCCACCAGCCCCAAATATTCACGGGCTTGTCTCTTTGTAAAATCATACTGTCACTCACCATTGCCGGCAAACGAAGCTGTGTCTTTCCGGCAAAAGAGATCAACAAAGTGAAAAACAATAAACAACGATATTTAGTCATGTCGGTATTTTAAAGTGTTCGGTTTTCAAGATACGTTTTTAGCATAAAACAGTCACCCTTATGAAAAATAATATAAAATCCAAATAGTAACCCCTGCCAGCAAGGCGGAATAAAAATCAGTTGAATGCAAAAAGGGTTGCCTTTTTATTTCGGTTTTAGCACGAGGAGAAAAATAGCGGAGTCCGGCAAATAACGCCGCAGTAAACAGTGCTGCCGGCCAGGATAAGGAAGCAGCCGTAAATCCAGCATATATCAAACAGCCGAAGAAAAGATGTCCGCCAACAAAAAATGAAATTGGCAGCACCATTTTTTTGGCTGAACCCATCACATCCATATCATTTACCGGAATGTTTGAAGGCTGTTTTTTATTTAGCCAATAAGAAAGAATAGATTGAATCATTATACATCCAATGAACACAATCATTACCCGGTGTAAGAAATTAATATGCTCACCCAAATAACTATGCAGGAGGGGGATGGATGAAAAATAGTGGTCGTAACTATATTCAACTGCCCAGCTTAATAAAGGAGAGATGATTAATACAGCCACTGCCGAGGAAGGATGTATTTTTTTAAAACATACGCCCATAAAAAATACCGTAACAATACCCGGCTTTAGGTAGGAACTATTTTTAGAAAGCACCAGAAAAAAATTGCCGCCCGATGTGGGGGTGAATGTAACGAATGCAAGTACTGCAGCCAAAGCAGTTAATATTACCACAAACCATCTTCCTGCTAAAACCAATTGTTGGTCGGTAGCATTTCGATGAAAGTATTGCTGATAAATATCTACCGTTAATAAAGTAGAAGCTGCATTGAGCATAGAATAAATACTCGAAAAAATAGCCGCTGTTAATCCGGCCAATATCCAACCAAATAAACCATATCCTGCAGGAACCACTTTACTCATTAATACCAGAAATGCATCATCGGGCTGAACGCCCTCTAAGTGCCAAGTATATTTAAAAAGATAAGCAGCTGCCACTCCTGCAGCAATGGAGAAAAAGGGAATGGTAAGTTTTAAAAATCCCGCAACAATCGCTCCCAGTTGTGCATCGCGATTGGTTTTGGCAGAAAGTACCCGCTGCACTTCAAACTGATTGGTGGTCCAGAAAAATCCCTGTAATACCAAGAGTCCACTAAATACCCCAGTCCAGGGAAGGTCGGGATGATTAGTTGGCAGATACAATTTCATCTTGTGTTGCCCCACTGCACTAGTATCAAGATGCAGTAAGCCCGACAAGCCCCCAATTTCTGCTCTACTCAGCGTTAGCCAACCTACTATTACCAAAGAAGATACCATCAAAACAGTAATCATATTTTCCGAAACAACCAGCGATTGCATTCCGCCCCAGCAAATCAGGCAACAGGATATCACAGCGATACAGAGAATCCCCTGCAGGTAGGAGAAAGTGAAGTTGCCCACTGTAAATAACAATCCCAGTTGGCGACTGCCAATATATAAACCACCCACCAATAAAATAAGAATGATACCAATGATGCAGATACTGTAGATCAATCTAGCCCCGGAATTATACCTGTGTTCCAGATAAGCGGAAAGGGTAAATACGCCTCGCTGTCGATAAACCGGAATAAACACATAGCAGAGAAATATGATAGCGGGGATGGCCAGTATTTCGTAATGACTTTGCGCGAATCCGATGGAATAGCCAATACCGAGCATGCCGATAATTTGAGATAGGCTCACATTGGCTCCATAAATGGACCCGGCTACCGACCACCAGCGTAGGGTTCTACCGGCCATAAAATAATCTTCCGCATTTTTCTTTTTCCTACCTGCCCAGATACCGCATCCCACTAAATAAAGCGTTAGTGCTGCAAAAACCAACCAATCTGTAAACCCCAGCAATTGTAGCATGTAGTTAATATTAGCGAAGGGAAGCGGTGGTGAGTGGAGTTATGGGGGTGGAGGAAGGTTTTCTTCCCTGCAGCACATTCAGCTGTGCCAGAGAAAGTTGAGGCAAAATATGTTCGGCAACCAAACGAGCTTCTTCCAACAGCGGATAACCCGACAAAATAAAGGAACGAATACCCATATCCATGTATCGATTAAGTTTGGCCACAATTTGAGCAGGGGTTCCAACCAATGCGCCACCACACCCGCTGCGGGCACGACCAATGCCCATCCAGAGATTGGGTTCTACAAAATCATCCGCATCGGCTTGTTGGTTTCGGAGCGCATCTTGTCGCTTTACTCCCTCCGATTGGGCATCCTGGGCTCTGTTTTTCAAATTGAGGGTATGCTCATCAAAGCGGCTCATGATATGCCGGGCATAGTCTCGGGCTTCCTGTTCAGTTTCTCTTACGATAATATGTATGCGCAATCCAAAATCGATTGTTCGGTTTTCCGCAGCTGCCCGCATGCTCATATCCTGCATGGTTGCATAGATACTTTCTTCTGTTTCGGGCCACATCAAAAATACATCACAATAGCGGGCACATAAATCACGCGAACCGGGAGAAGTTCCGCCAAAATACAGCAGCGGTCCGCCATTTTGCTGATAGGGCTTTACGGGATCAGTTGAAAGCTGTAAATCAGTATATACTTTACCCTGATGATGGATGGTATCTTTCGTCCAGGCCTGTTGCAGAATTTCAATCACTTCCGCACAGCGTTGGTATCTGAATGCTGGATCTTCGCGCAACCCGGGTAAATCAGAATTGATGATATTAATCGTGAGTCGCCCCTCCAACAAATGGTCGAGCGTGGCAATATGCCTTGCCAGCATGGGGGGATGAATTTCTCCGGTTCTGATGGCAAGCAGCAAATTCATTTGATGGGTACTTCCGGCCAAGGCAGCCGCAAAGGGAATTCCCTCTTGCCCAACCATATAGGAGGTTGGCAACAACAAATTCTTAAACCCCTGTTGATCAGCCAGTTGGGCAATTGAACTGCAATGGGCAGCATTACTTCGCCGACTTTCATCCAATACGCCCAAGAATTCAGTATCACCCCCGCATAAATCATCGAACCAAGCAACTTCACAGCTGCGGGCGGCAGTTCGGATGGGTACACAAGTATATGTTGCCATAGAGTAAGATGGAGACAAACAAATTAGCAAAATTCTTTCAAATTAAAGATATTTGATAGGAAACTACTGGGTGTATCCCGGAAAAAATCTTAAACATAAACAAAGTATATGCGAAACTCAATTTCTATCAAACTATTCGGTTTTATTTTTTTAGCTGTATTTATATTTCTTGAGGGTTGTATCAATATGTCTAAACAAGAGGCTGCCGACAAACCAGTTGGTAAGCAGGTAGTAGATTCAACTGCTAATTATCTAATTAAAGTAAATTATCCTGCAGAGCCTCAAGACAAAGAAGAGGTGATGAAAAAATGGGTTGACCTGAAGCTGAGTGATAAAAAATTTGAATGGAAAAATCTTACCACGCCTCGAAATGAGTATCAAATCAATTATTCAGTTGTACAATCTGATTCTTCCCAAACAGTGAGTTATCTAATGAATGAATATGAAAACACGGGCGGGGCGAGTGGTAATCAAAAAGTAACCAGCTTTTCTTTCAGAAACAACCAATTAATGGATATCCAGGGCATTCTGAATTTTTCGAATGGCAATGACTTACAGTTAACCAAATTGCTGGCTACCAAAGCTGCTACCGACACGAATACATTCAGTGCTGCCATGTTGAATGAAAGTTTTGGTTTGAACTTTCTAAAAAAAGATGGCGTATCACTAGACACGGCCAAATGTAAGTGCAATGCATTTTTCTTTGGCTCGAATTTACAGTGCTATGTAATTCGCAATGAAGGGATTGGTTTTGTGTTTGGAAAGTATGTGGTTGGACCGGGTTCATCACAAACGCCTGAGATTTTACTCGACTGGAAAACACTGGCCCCATTTATACAAACCGGCTTTGAAAGAACACCCAAGAAATAGCGAAGGCAAACACATTCACATTTTAACCTTGTGACTCCTATGAAACGGAAAGCATTTATCCAACAAAGTGTACTGACTACTGGTGGCTTGATATTATTGAAAGACACCCTTGCTCGGGATAAGGGAAAAGTTTTTGGTCATAATAATATTACGTATCGGCTGGATGAAAAATGGGGACAATTAGATACGAATGTACATCCGGTAAATGATTGTCACGAAATGGTGCAGGATAGCCGGGGCAGAATCATATTACTCACGAATGAAACGAAGAACAATGTGCTAATTTATAGTAAATCGGGCAGGTTACTTAGTTACTGGGGTACAGAATATCCGGGGGCACATGGGTTAACAATTCAAAGGAATGGACGAGAAGATTTTTTATTTATCACCGATACGCAGTTGCACCAAGTATATAAAACGACTAATAAAGGCAAGAAGCTATTAACTATTGATGTGCCCCTTGATGCGGGTATTTATAAAAATAAAGAGGAATTTGTACCTACCGAAACTACTGTATTAGAAAATGGAGAGTTTTACGTGGCAGATGGATATGGGGCGCAGTATATTTTACATTACGATGCGAATGGTAAACTGAAAAACTATTTCGGAGGGCGTGGAAAGGAAGATTATCATCTGGACAATGCCCATGGCATCACCCTAGATACTCGTTCTGGTTCCCCTACCCTGCTGATAACAGATAGAACACGTGCCTGCTTTAAACGATTTTCGTTAGAAGGAAAATTGCTCGAGATTATACATATCCCCGGGGCAGCGGTTTGTCGTCCGGTTATTAAGGGCAAATATTTGTATGCAGCGGTTTTACGATCTCCCAATCTGGATAAATCGAATTCCGGTTTTGTAACCATCCTGAATGAAAACAACCAGGTAGTATCCAATATAGGTGGCACAGAACCCATCTATGAAAATGGAAAATTACAACCGCTTGCACAGGCAGATCCGATTTTTAAACACCCGCATGATGTTTGTGTAGATGAAGACGATAATATTTATGTGGCTCAGTGGGCTTCGGGAAAAGTGTATCCGTATAAGTTGAAGCGGGTGTAAACAAAAAATTATCCATAGACAATTTCAAGTTCCTATTTTTTTAAATTATGATAGATAAACGCTATAGTAAATCCCACTATAATATAAATTAAAAATTTAATAAATTTTTTCATCGCATTTTCTAATTTAAACGATACTGTTTTTTTAGTGTTTTACTTAATAGTAAGCATTGATTCTGTAATCTTTTAGCCATATTGACTTTTCTCAATGCCCCTCCCTTTACATATTGAAGTCGAATAATCACCGTATTAATAGCTCCCTCATCTTCAGAAATCAACTGTGGATTATTGATTGGCTTTATTATTTCATTATTGTCGTTGAGCATAGCATAGAAAACTCTTCCATCAAACAATTTTTCTAACACATAAGATGCTTCCTCAATTCGAACAGTACTCCGCTCTAGGAAATATTCGAATTCTCTACCGTTCTTATCGTACTCCATAATTTTTTTTGCAATATCATCTTTGTCAATTAATCGAAGATTTCCTGCAAATTTTAATTGGTTCAAAGTGCCCTCACTTAAAACTATATTACTTGCTCTTATTATTTGGCGAGCAAAATAGTAAGCCTGATTTCCATCTTTTTTGTAGGTTTTATGAACAAATATTTGTAGTAATGAATCCAAACTTTTGATCTCCCTTTCCCCAGTTGTTATAAAAGCAGATAAAGAAATAGAGTCTGCTAATAAATCTTGTTGCATTTGTACAACATACTTTTTTTCACGTTGATTTTCAATATAATGCTCAAGTTGTAATTCCGCCAGTGAGCCACAAAAAACGGCCAAAAAGAGCATGAAAAATTCCCAGAAATACTCTTTCCACACTTTTTTATGAGCATTCCCATGAGAATGGTGATGAACTTCCATTGGTTCGGTTTTATATTATAAATTATACTTCTTTTCTAAAAAAATAATCAACCCTGTCGCTTTTTCCTTTTGCTGGATTAAATACTCTCTGTTAACCTTCAAAATCAGCAAAGAACGTGCTAAATGTCCAAAAAATAATTGAAGTTGCGCCGGTTGAATTGAAAGGGGCGGCAAATCTTTTCTCAATAATTTTCTTTTAGAAAGGTCTAAATAAGTTGAATCAGCAAATACCCAAGCCTGAAATATCGAATACCCTATCTTCCATATTTCATCAGTGCTATTTTGTATAAATTCGTTATGATAAACAATTAGTTCGGACCTTTTATCATAACTTAAGAGGCTGTCGCTTACCTCTTTTTTATTGACCAACCTAAGATTACCTGAACTTTTCAATTGTACAAGGGTAGCATCATTGGGACGAAAAATTGGATTAGAAGCACCCTCAATAAATCTCTCGTAAAACTCGATGTCATAAGCATGTGTAGACAAATCCTGTTTGCCTAGTTGCAAAAGCGAGTACCAGGCATCTGACTTTACCAGATTACGCTCAATTACTTTACGAATATCCGCTGTATCAGATCGAAGATTTTGAATGAAACTGGCAATGTATTCTTTTTCCCTATGTCGTTCAATATAAGTCTCGCGAATATTTTCGGCAACAAATCCTAAAAATACCGCCAAAAACAACATCAGAAATTCCAAAAAATATTCTTTCCATTTTTTTTTATGACTTAGATGATGAGGATGATGTACTTCCATATAAATACAATTGATTAAATAGTTAATAGGCTGGTATTAAAACATACAACGAGTGGAGGGCATCGCTTCTTTTTTAAAAACAATTACCATTGAATGACTAAAATACAATAAATCCCCAAAAATATGTCAGTTAGTAAGAGCCAACCAGATTAATTTTGTATAACTTTCTATAGAACAAACATAACTATAGACTTAAAAATATGCCTAAAGCAATTATAGGAGTTGATTATCATAGACTTAAAAATGAATCAGGGGTAATTCGATTCTATGATACGATAGATATTGCGGATTGGAAATAGTAAAATGTACCTTTACTTTTAAAATCAACTGAGGTAAAAAATTAAAAGGTATTCTTCAGTTAATCAACCGATAATTATTATGGGAAAAATTATCCTCTTACAAAATTGTACCCTTGTAAATGAAGGAAAGATACAGCAAGCAGATTTGCTGGTGCAAGATGGGGTTATCCAACAAATTGGTATCCTTACCAACCATGCGGCAGACAGGGTAATCGATGGTACCGGTCAATTTCTGCTACCAGGAATCATAGACGGGCAAGTACATTTTCGTGATCCCGGACTTACCCACAAGGGCGATATCCATTCGGAGAGTAGGGCTGCGGTTGCGGGCGGGGTAACCTCGTATATTGATATGCCCAACACTAAGCCCAACGTACTTTCTCTGGAAATTCTTCAGGAGAAGTATCGCATTGCCGCCGAAAAATCATTGGCGAATTTTGGATTTTTTCTAGGTGTGAACGACGATAATATTGATGAAGTGATTCAGCTGGATACCTCCGGATTGCTGGCAGTTTCTGATGATGGACTTTACTTTACCAAAAAGGGAAATTTATTGGCAGACAATCCAGCCACACTGGAAAAACTTTTCGCCCATTGCCATTCAATTATTGCCATCCATTCGGAGAAAGAACAGTTGATTGAAGCCAATGAAGCATTGTATCGGGAGAAATGGGGAGAAAATATTCCTGCCTCCTGTCACCCACTTATCAGAAGCGAACAGGCCTGTTATGAGGCAACGGAAAGGGCCATTCGACTTGCGAATGAATATGGAGCCCGACTACATATCCTGCACCTAACTACCGAAGCAGAAACCCATCTGTTTCGAAATGATATCCCACTCCAGCAGAAAAAAATTACTACAGAAGTTTCCGTGCACCATCTCTGGTTTTCGGATAAGGACTATGAGCGCCTGGGTATGTTAATCAAGTGGAATCCGGCTATCAAAACGCAGAAAGACAAAGAAGGATTGCTGCGGGCGTTGATAGACGACCGCATTGATCTGGTAACCACCGACCATGCCCCGCATACCCTGGAGGAAAAACAACAACCCTATTTCCAGTCTATGTCGGGGGCACCCATGGTGCAACATTCCCTAAATGTGATGCTGGAATTTTATAAACAGGGAAAAATTTCTTTAGAGAAGATTGTAGAAAAAATGTGTCACAACCCTGCAATACTCTATCACATAGAAAAGAGAGGTTTTATTCGCGAAGGGTATTATGCCGATTTGGTATTGGTAAATATGGATGCCCCGTGGACGGTAAGTAAAGAAAATATTTTATACAAATGTGGTTGGTCGCCGCTGGAGGGAACGGCTTTCAATACCCAAGTAACCCACACTTTAGTAAATGGACATTTGGTATATGAGCTGGGGGTATTTGATGAGGGGCAAAAGGGAATGGCGTTGGTTGTGAGCCGGTAAAAAAATCAGGTGGTGGCCACGAATGGAATTCTTGCTGGCATGCAGGGAATCAATAATCTACCACCTCAAAAATGGGAGATAACAAAATAGTAAGTCCTCAAATAGAGCACACTCATCATCACTCTCACGCTGTAATTTGTGGCCTCGCCAAGAATCGAACTTGGATCTGGAGCTTCGGAAACTCTTATACTATCCATTGTACTACGAGGCCGGGGTGCAAAAGTAATATTTCGGCGCTAATTCCTTGCTTATTTCGGTATGATAAGCGGTTTTCTACTTAAATTAAGTAATAGTCGTGGAAATGGAACCCAACACACCCCCTTAACTGAGATATTAATACAATTTCCCGGAGGGGGCGGGAACCAAAAAATTCACTCTCCCAATATTTCACACTCACCCCCACTCTCAAACTGTATTGTGTGGCCTCGCTAAGAATCCCTGCCTGCCGGCAGGCAGGGAACTTGGATCTGGAGCTTCGGAAACTCTTATACTATCCACTGTACTACGAGGCCGGGAGTGCAAAAGTAATATTTCGGCGCTAATTCCTTGCTTTTTTCGGTGCGACAGGTGGTTTTCTACTTAAATCAGGTACTATCAGAGGGAAGAAAACCAGCTCCCGCCTTAATTGATATCATTTATAGCATTTCCTGGAGGGCAGCGGGTAAAAAAACGCGGGTGGGCACACTGGTCATGATGGAGAAATCATCCCCTAGAGATGACTGATTATCTAAAAACCGGAAAATACGTTGTACCGGATTCTTCCGGAAAATGGCAGCGAAAATCTGATCACCTGCCATCCGTTCATTGCTGAGTACATTCAATAAAACACTATCATATAAACGGTTTTTTTGCGTTGAAAAACTTATAGGGGATGAGTTTACATTGCCCGCCTTCATGAATCGAACCATTTCATCGGCCTTTTTTTGTATAAACTGAAATGCATACCCACTGCTGGCTTTTACCTGTCCGCCCGCAGTTCCGATATACCTAACCGGCCCCTCTTGTTGCGTAAAGCGATGATTCGTCATGGGAATAACACCCCCTTCGATATGTTCAATAGTATAGGAATCTTGGGTGATGTATTGCTCTATATAACTTCGCAAGGCTTCATCATAGGCTTCTACAGAAAGCAGGTCACCCGAAAACAACGTATATTCTACCAAAGCTTTTCGCTTAGTTACGGGTAAAACATATACAAAAGTGGTACCTGCTTGCTGACTCACCCGAAAGTCCATAAAAGTAGCCATATCAGGTTGAAAACAATCCTGGGAGGTTTCTATGAGCCAGCCCTTAAAGTGCTGCAATAAATGATAGGCACCTGATTGGTTGGCCGAAAGGCTGGTTTCTGTAAACAGGATACTATTTACCACAAAAGGGGCAGTAACATTTCCGGAAGCAAGCTGAACAGTAGCGATGCCATTGAAATGGGTGATACCAAGCACCTGTTCGGTTTTCCAGGTGATCAGGGGGCGGGTAGCGGCCAATTCCTGCACTCGAGTGTAAAGGTCTATTCCACGTATCATCTTATACTGATAAGGAGCCAGTGGGGCTGCAACAGAAAATCCGTTCGAATGAAATTCCAACTGATTCCAACGATGAAAAACAATCGACTCAAAAATACCCGGCTGCTGCTCCCAGAAACACCAGGTTCGGTCGTTGGTATTTTTTGCAGCAGCATCTATCACCAATATTTTTTTATCGGCAAAAAAATCATCCAGCATCATGCGCATCAGCACACTCATACCTGCACAACCGGCACCAGTAATAATATAGTCGTAGTTTGTATTCAATGAAAGAAAATTTGTTAGCTGGTAGGAAAATCAGTGTTGTTGCAGTTGCTCATCCCTTTTTACTTTTTCCCAGTACTCGCGGGCAACCCATAACATACCAAAGCTTTCGCCTTCTTCCTTTCCCAAATGCTTGTGGTGCATTTTATGGGCCCAGCGGATCACTTTAATATATCGATTGTTGCTGCGTGAAAATAATTTGAACCGCTGGTGTATGATGATCTCATGTACCAAAAAATAAGCAAACCCATACATGGCTATACCAAAACCTATACCAACCGCCCAGTAATTGCCCTTCATGCTGCCGAGCATAATGCAAAGCCAGCTGGGTATGGCAAAAATCAAAAAGAAAGCATCATTTTTTTCGAAAAATCCTTCTTCTTTTTGGTGATGGTCTTTATGCAAATACCACAGAAACCCATGCATCACATACCGATGGGTAAGCCATGTAACTGGCTCCATTACTAAAAATGTTAACAGGGCAACCAAAACGTAGATCATAGCGTATAAAAAGTTCGGATGGCGAAAAAGAACAAAATCTGTATAAACAACAAATTTACAGCGAATTGGTTTACTTTTTTAAAGCCACTCTGCTGGAAAACCAGCATCAACAGGGCACTGATGATAAACCAGCACACATAATTGAAAATGGGAATGCTCCCCTGCAGCCAGGTCCAATACCCCAATTTTACCGCTGCAGGCTCTAGAAACCAGTCAAATAAGGTAGCCAGCAAAGCCGAATCTACAATCAATGAAAATTGCAACCAGCGCTCGGGAATCTGTTCCGAACTTGGGCCTATCCATTGCAATAATTTTTCATGCACCAACATCATACATTGACCACTACACCAAACTACCAAAAACCAGTTTACCCCTATCAAAAAGGGCACCCCCTTTACTCCGGTACCCAACAAGGTACCATATCGATACTCCCCAAATAGTAGACCAGTATTCACCCCAATCATTTCAGTAATCATACCCACTCCAAATGCCAGCAGAGCAAACCAATAAAATTTGGCAGTTCTTTCATTATTGGTCCACAATAATAAACCCAACATTACACAAAGGTTTACTGGCGTCATTTGTATAAACCAATCGCTGTAAGTGCCGGTAATCATACCCAGCACCCCGCTCACATGAAAGAGCAGGGCAACAGACGTAGCGATGATAAATTTAGACTGACCCTCCATACTATAAAATTAATGCAGGGAATCAACAATATTGAGTATCTCCAATTGTTTTTGCCAGATGATTTTTTCTGTGATGGCTGCGCTGCTTAAACAAAGCGGTATACCACCTCCGGGGTGCACACTTCCGCCTACGAAATACAATCCGGGAATCTGATTACTGAAATTCGGGTGCCGCAAAAAAGCCGCCAGCTTCGAGTTAGAGCTGGTGCCATATAAAGAACCACTATACGAATCGGTGAGAGATTCTATACTTACCGGATCGGCAACGGTTTCGGAAACAATCAAATCTTCTACCGAAATACCCAATATCCTACTCAGTTTTGCAATAATTCGTTCCCGCGATTGCTGGCGAAATAGTTCCCAATCCTGACCTACATTGGCAGGAACATTAATCATCACAAACCAGTTTTCCATTCCTTCGGGAGCCTGCACACCCGGTTCGCACTTAGAAGTGATATTAATATACACGGTAGGATCTTCGTACAAGGTTTTGTGTTTGAACAAATGGGTAAACTCTGATTGATAGTTGCCGGAGAAAAAGATATTGTGCAGCGATAGTTGCGGAAAACTTTTCCGTATACCCCAGTAAAAAATCATAGCACTGCTACTGCGTTCTTGTTGCAGAATTTTTTTAGCTGCTACTGGTTGTTGCAATAAACGCAGGTAAGTAAAATAAACATCCACATTGCTAATTACCCAATTGGCGGGAACTACTTCACCTCCTACTTCTACGCCGGCTGCTTTCCCTTCGGATAAGATGATTCGGGTAACGGGACGATCGAAATAAAACTCCACACCCAGTTTTACGGCTAACCGATGTAATGCTCGGGTAATAGTAATCATTCCACCCTTCGGATAAAAACTCCCCTCATTATGTTCTAGGTGCGAAATCATAGTAAGCATGCCGGGGGCACTGTAGGGATTACTGCCGTTGTAAGTGGCATATCTGTCGAACAACTGCACCGTTTTCGGATTTCGAAAAGATGATTGGTTGAGGGAATGCATGGAACGAAACAAATGCTTCCAGCTGGTGGCAGCAATGGCTGGGCCTATAGCAGCATCCTGCAAGGTAGATGACTTGTGCAGCGAATGCGTTAAAAATATATTACCAACCTGTTTGAATAAGCGATTGGCTTTTTGCAGGTAGCTCATGATATCCGACTCTTTTTCTCCATGCTTTAACGCCAGTTCCAATGCCAATAATTCTTTATCTGCATAGGCTTTCACCATTGGGCCATCTTCATAAAAATAATGGCAGGATACCGGTAATTTTTCATAACTGAAATAAGCCTCTATAGGTTCTCCGGCCAAAGCAAACAATTCTTCTATTAGGTGAGGGCGGGTAAATAAACTGGGGCCTGCATCAAACTGAAAGCCATCTTTTTCAAAATGATGCAGTTTGCCTCCGGGGAAGGAATTTTTTTCAAATACTTTTACCTGAAATCCTCGGCAAGCCATTCGGATAGCGGTTGCCAAACCGGCCACACCGGCACCGATAACAATTACTTGTTGCTCTTTAGGTAAGAGAGGAGTAGATTTTTTTTTCATGCCACTTGCTGCCAACTTAACCAATCCGCTAATTTTGGAAATGCGATATGAAACCAGGGGGTAAATTCTTGAGGTTGCTGAGTAATCAATTCGTGAATTTCATCTACGTATAGATACTTATAGTCTGCTACTTCAGCAGAGTTCGGTTGAACAGGCCCATCGTAGTATCCTACAAATACATGATCAAATTCGTACTCAGTTAATCCGTTGGAAAAAGTTGCTTTATAAACAAAGTCAAACACTTTTTTCAAAGGGGTAGTAAAGCCCATTTCCTCCTGTAAGCGGCGAGTGGCAGCAGCAATGGTTTCCTCTTCGGGGCGGGGATGACTACAACAGGTGTTAGTCCACATACCGCCACAGTGATATTTTTCAGCAGCCCTTTGTTGCAAGAGTAGTTGACCCCGATTATTAAATACAAAAACGCTGAATGCCCGGTGTAACGAAGCGCTGCGATGGGCCTCCATTTTTTCCATGGTGCCGATGGCTTCATCCCGCTCATTTACCAGTATCAGTTGTTCCATCAGTAGTTGCAGGTTTAGAGTAAATTCAATTGACTCCGGATGCCGGCCTTGGCCAATATCAGCATTTTTCCATGATCGGGAATGCGTATGCGATACTGGAGGATATTTTGTGGGGGAACTTTTTTAATCTTTTTAAATAACGACAAATAGTATTTATACGCTACATATACCCCAAAGCGGGCTTTTTCGGGCAATGCGCGTATTCCCAGATAGGCATGATAAAAATCGTTTTGAATATCGCTTTCAATTGCCTCTTTATCCCGCTGTGAAAAATTATTGAAATCACAGCCTGGAAAATATACCCTTTCTAAACCCTCATAATCTGCTTTTAAATCGCGCAAGAAATTCACTTTCTGAAAAGCAGCCCCCAAACTGCGGGCAGGTGCTTTGAGAGATTCGTACTGCTCCCGGTTTCCATCACAAAAAACAAACAGGCACATTAAGCCCACCACTTCCGCACTACCGTATATATATTCTTCGTATCCATTTTGATCGTAAGCCACCCTGTTTAAGTCCATTTCCATGCTATGAAAAAAAGCCTCAATCAGGGCGTGGTCTATTTGATATTGGTTAACCGTTAACTGGAAACTGTGTAAAATTGGGTTTAGACTGATACCCCGACTAATGGCATCATAGGTTTGCTTTTTAAAATCGGCCAGCAAATAGGCTTTATCCTGGTCGTGAAAAGTGTCTACAATTTCATCTGCCAGGCGAACAAATCCGTAAATATTGAAAATGGGGGTACGCAAATCTTTGTGCAAAATTTTGATGGCAGACGAAAAACTGGTGCTATACAACTCCGTAGTCAGTTTACTGCACGACTGGCTGAGTTGATGAAATAAGCGTACCATACGAAGGAATTAAGATAGAAATTTAATAATTTTTTTTGGAATTGAACAAACCTTTCGAATGATTATCCAAAATCTGGGTGACTATTAGCTATTTATTTATACAAATTGTTTGGTTATTTCCTTGGCCACAACTTCCCCACTGATTAGGCTGGGAGGCACTCCGGGACCTGGTACGGTAAGTTGACCGGTATAAAAAAGGTTGCTTACTTTTTTACTTCGGAGGGATGGTTTTAAAACAGCAGTTTGCAGTAAAGTATTTGCTAACCCATAGGCATTCCCCCTAAAAGCATGGTATTCGCTGATAAAATCACTGGTGGAGAAGGATTTCTTATAAATGATTGCGTCACGAATAGTTTGTCCCCACCGATTTTCTAATCGGGTTACTACTTCCTGAAAATATCGGTCGCGCAGTTCTTCGGAGTCGTCGGTTAGGCCTGCTGCCACTGGGATAAGAATGAACAAATTTTCACAACCTTCGGGAGCCGTAGAGGGGTCGGTGGTGGAAGTTACATTCACGTAAAAAAGCGGATCAGTTGGCCACTGAAAGCTGGTATATATTTCTTCGCCATGTTTAGCAAAGGAGGTATCGAAGAAAAGTGAGTGATGCTGAACGCCGGATAATTTTTTATTAAGGCCCACATAATACAATAAACAACCGGGTGCCATTACCCTCGAATTCCAGTAAGCATCGGAATACGATCTGCTGGCAGCGGGTAGCAAGGCGGTTTCTATATGATGATAATCTGCTCCGCCTATAATTACATCGGCTGTGTGCAAGCCATTGTTAGTTTCTGATGACTGGCTTATTTTGGTGTGCAGTGCGGTTGCCAATCCGTTGCTCACTTCAATAGAAGTAACTTCTTCATTAAAATGGAAGGTAACGCCTAACTCTACGGCCAGGTTGTACATTCCTTTTACAATTTGGTACATACCCTTCTCCGGAAACCAAGTGCCGCCCTCTATATCGGCATAGTTCATTAAACTATATAGTGCCGGGGTTTTAGAAGGAAGGGCACCCAAAAACAAAACGGGAAATTCCATCAACTCGCGTAAACGGGAATCATTAAAGTACTTGGCTACATGCGACTTCATCGATTTGAATACATCTAAGCGAAATAAGCCCTTCATTAAATCAACATCCAGAAACTCAGTAAGGGATTGGCCCGGTTTCATTACCAGTTTTTTAATTCCTACCTCGTATTTATAGGCAGCTTCGGTAAGAAAGGCAGCAAGTTTTTTGCCGGCACCGGGTTCAACGGATTCGAAGAAATCTTGCAAAGCCTCGGTACCTGCGGGAATATCCCATTGACTATCGGGCCAGAACACCGAATAGGAAGGGTCTAATCTTTTGAGCTGATAATAGTCACTTACTTTTTTGCCGAATAAACGGAAATATCTTTCAAAAACATCCGGCATCCAATACCAACTGGGGCCCATGTCGAAAGTAAAGCCGGCAGCTTCCATTTTACGAGCTCTTCCGCCGGGTATCGGATG
The DNA here is from genome assembly GCA_044337245.1 of Sediminibacterium sp. Classification (GTDB taxonomy): domain Bacteria; phylum Bacteroidota; class Bacteroidia; order Chitinophagales; family Chitinophagaceae; genus Sediminibacterium. Next base: position 31,008 of record JBIINW010000001.1, read on the forward strand.
TTTTTCTAACACAACCACCTTCCATCCCGCTTTTGCCATAAAACTGGCAGCAGACAAACCAGCGAAGCCGCTACCGATGATAATTACTTTTTTTTGCAAAAGCGATAGTTGAAAAGTTTTTTAATGACGGTTGATTTGAGTTTTCAGCAATTTACGGGCAAAATGTATCCTGCTTTTGATAGTTCCCAGCGGCTCTTGTAACATATCTGCAATTTCGTGGTATTTATAGCCATCGAAATATAATAAGAAAGGATTACGAAAAATTTCCGGCAAATCTTGAATGGCCTGCTGAACCTCTTTCAGATTGATGGTAGCAATTGCTTCATTGCTAACGGTACCCTGTTGGGTGTTGATTAGAAAATCATTGGGCGTATAATCGAAAATCGTTTGCTGCTTTGCTTTTCTGCGGTAGTTGTTGATGAATATATTCCGCATGATGGTATACAACCAGGCTTTGATGTTGGTTCCAACGTTGTACTTGTCTTTATTCGCCAAAGCACGAAACAAAGTTTCTTGATACAAATCTTTAGCTGCTTCGTGATCGTGTGTTAACGTGTGCGCGAATGGCTTTAAAAATTCTGCATTGTTTAACAAGAGTCTGTTGAATTCAACTGTTGACATAGCCCGTTTGTTTAAGTTTTACAAAACAAAGTTAAACAAAAAACAAATACCAATCATAGTAAAATAAAATATATGTGTTATTTATATATTGATTTACAATATTTTAAACATAATAAAATAATTTTTGTTTAAACTGCTGCATATCAAACTTAAACAAATAAATAAAAACATTCGTTCCTTCACATAGGCATATAGCTAAATTTCCCTGAATTGGGGAGAAACTACATAATTAAACAAAACAGGGTGCAATTAATCGATTGTACGAGAGATTTGGAAAAAATCCATTACTTCTAGCAGAGATTTCTTGATATGGATGCTGGAGGGTACTTTTTTGGCATATTGCTGTGCCAGTAATCCGGAAATCATAATATTCCGATCGGGCATACGGTTATGCGCATTCAGCAGAAATTTATCGAAATTAAAATTATGGGCTACCGAAGTGAGATGGGTATAGATTACCGGAATATTTTTGGCATTCACGATAAATTCTACATCTTTTAAGGGAACATTTACTCCTAAATAGTAAACTCTAAATCCACGCGACTTTAATAAGTAGTAAACGAAAAGCAACCCAAGTTCGTGGTATTCGCCTTCCGGAAGGAATAGTAAAACCGGATTCTTGTTTTCGGGTATGCGCTTAACTCCCTCAATACCTATTATCAGTTTCTGGCGAATGATATTGGTGGCCAGGTGCTCTTGGGCAGGGTTAACATGATTCGTTATCCATAGCATGCCCACTTTTTCTAAAAAAGGGAAGATAGTTTTTACGATAGCTTTTTCAACACCCTTCGATCTAATATGATCGTCGAGCAAAAGTTCAAACTGATCGGGATTCATGTCGCTCATAGCAACAACCAGGTCGTTGATTAATTTTTCCTGTATTGCTTCTGCTTGAGAAAGCAGGGCAATTTTTTGGTTCATCTCATCGGTAGACATCTTATCGATCCGGGAGATTTTGTAGCCATATTTATTCAGGAGCGCAATATTCAGAATAGCCTTCAACTCCACATTTGAGTAATGGCGAATATTTGTTTTGGTACGCTGGGGGGTTAACAAACTGTACCGCTGTTCCCAGATACGGATGGTGTGGGCTTTTATACCGGATAGATTTTCTAAATCCTTAATGGTAAAGGTATTCATGGCAACTATAACACGCCTTAGGTGAAATTGTTTAGCGATGGGATGAAAAATCTGTCCACCCCTATATAACAGCCTGCCTATGAATCAGTTACTTTATTTTCTGCAGATACGCCCCATATCCACTCTTGGCATATATGCTCGCAAGTTTCATTAATTGATCCCGCTGGATATAGCCCATCCGAAAGGCTACCTCTTCTATACAGCCGATTTTCTGACTTTGCCGCTTTTCAATTACCCGAACAAATTCACTGGCATCGCTGAGCGAGTCAAAGGTGCCCGTATCCAGCCAGGCTGTTCCCCGGTTCATAATACCCACCTGCAACTTCCCTTGTTCAAGATATACACGGTTTACATCCGTGATTTCGTATTCCCCCCTTGGGGAAGGTTGTATGTTTTTAGCAATCTCTACCACCGAATTATCGTAAAAATACAAGCCGGGAACGGCGAAATTAGATTTGGGTAGTAGTGGTTTTTCTTCAATAGAAATAGCCCGTTGCTCATTATCAAATTCCACCACGCCATATCTTTCGGGATCATTTACTTCATAAGCAAACACAGCAGCACCTGCTAAATTATTGAACGATTGAACCAACTTACTAAATCCGGCCCCATAAAAAATATTATCCCCTAAAATCAACGCCACCTTATCATTCCCAATAAAAGATGCTCCAATTACAAATGCTTGGGCCAATCCATTTGGCACTGCCTGCACTGCATAAGAAAAGGAACAACCCAACTCATTACCATCGCCCAATAAACGCTGAAACTGGCTACTATCTTCGGGTGTGGTGATGATGAGTATTTCCCGAATACCCGCCAACATCAGCACAGACAAGGGATAATAAATCATCGGCTTATCGTAAATGGGCATCAACTGTTTACTGATACCCTTAGTGATAGGGTACAATCTTGTACCGGAACCTCCTGCCAGAATAATACCTTTCATGCTGTTTATTTTGGGGTTACTGTAAATACTTATTGGTGAGGAGTATAAATAAAATCTAAATCGCCGGCAATATCACGTAACAATGGTTGCGCAATATCCTTGGGTGAAAGAATTCTATCTGAATCGGGTGTTTGCCAGGGGATGTTAAGGGCTGGGTCTGAATAAAGAATACCAGCATCTGCCGCCTTGTTGTAAAAATTATCGCACTTGTAAAAAAATACGGCTTGCTCAGATAACACTTCAAATCCATGTGCAAATCCCCGGGGAATAAATAATTGGGTCTGATTGTTTTCTGATAATTCGATGCTAAATGATTTTCCATATGTGGGGGAACCCTTACGAATATCTACCGCTACATCCAACACGCTACCCTGCAGCACCCTTACCAATTTGGCTTGTGCATATTCGCCCTGCTGAAAATGTAAACCCCGAATAACGCCTTTTTGTGAGCTAGACTGATTGTCTTGCACAAAATCAACATCCAATCCGGTTTGTTCCCGAAAAGTATGCCGGTTAAAGCTTTCAAAAAAATAGCCCCGGTCATCCCCAATCAGGTTATCGTGAATTACATAACAATCTACTAAAGGAGATAATTCTGCCCGCATATACTAAGCTGGATTATACATTTTTTGATAATAATTTTGATAATCGCCCGAAGTTACCTGCTGAAGCCATTCCGAATTACTCAGGTACCAATCAATGGTTTCACTTAAGCCCTCTTCAAATGTTACGGAAGGATACCAGCCCAGTTCTCGATTAATTTTATTAGCATCTATTGCATACCGCAAATCATGACCGGGCCGATCTTTTACATAGGTAATTAATTGGGCCGACTCGCCAGCGGGTCTTTTCAGCTTCTCATCCATTAACGAGCACAACAACTTAACCAGATCAATATTTTTCCATTCATTAAAGCCACCAACATTATAAGTTTCGCCAATTTTTCCTTGATGAAAAACCAAATCAATTGCCCGGGCATGGTCTTTCACAAACAACCAATCCCGCGTATATAATCCATCCCCATAAACCGGTAATGGTTTTTTGTGGATGATGTTATTAATGAAAAGGGGAATCAATTTCTCCGGAAAATGATAGGGCCCATAATTATTTGAGCAATTAGAAACTACCGTAGGCAAATGATAGGTTTCGTGATAAGCCCGCACAAAATGATCGGAAGAAGCCTTGCTGGCAGAATAAGGTGAATTGGGAGAATAGGGAGTGGTTTCCGTAAATAGTCCTTCTGCACCCAGCGTTCCATACACTTCATCAGTAGAAATATGATAAAACCGATGGGCATCTAGATTGCTTTTCCAATTTTCTTTAGCAACGTTCAATAAGTTAACCGTTCCTATCACATTGGTATATACAAAGTCCAGCGGAGAAACGATTGATCGGTCTACATGCGACTCCGCTGCTAAATGTAATACATCCGTTATACCATGACGCAAAAACACCTCATTCAGGGCTGCCGCATCTAAAATATTCACTTTCTCAAAAAAGTAATTCGTGGCACCTGCCACATCTTGCAAATTCGCCAGATTACCGGCATAGGTTAAACAGTCTAGATTAACGATTTTATACCCGGGATATTTGTTTACAAATAGCCTTACCACGTGGGACCCGATAAACCCTGCTCCACCGGTAATCAATACATGCTTACTCATACGTTGATTTTACTGCGCAAAGAAACAATAAAAATAGGAGTTTCCCACTCCTTACCCCCCAACAGGATGTATTTTAGCAAATAGCTGTAACTTCCTTTTTGAATTGACTCTTATGAATCAACGTTTTTATTCCCTGGATGTTTTCAGGGGGGCAACCGTTGCCCTGATGATTTTAGTGAATAACCCCGGAACCTGGTCGCATATCTTCGGGCCCTTAACACATGCAGATTGGCATGGCTGTACGCCCACCGACCTGGTATTTCCCTTTTTCTTGTTTGCCGTAGGCAATGCCCTAGCTTTTGTAATGCCCGGGATGGAATCTAAAACTACTGGGTTCTTTCTTTCTAAAGTTGGTAAAAGAGCCTTACTGATTTTTGGAATTGGTATTTTTTTAAACTGGAGTCCTTTTGTAAAATGGGATCACGATAATCTGGTAACCAAATTATGGCAGAATGTAAGAATCATGGGGGTTTTACAAAGAATTGCCGTGGCCTACCTGTTTGCTGCCCTGTTTGTGTATTTTGCCAAACCCCGCGGATCCTTTGTAGTAGCCGGCACGCTGCTACTGGTGTATTGGGGATTGTGTTTATCATTAGGCAATCCGGCCGATCCTTTTAGCATCACTGGCTGGTTTGGCACAGAATGGGACCTTCGAATATTAGGTTCATCTCACATGTATAAATCGAATGGGATGATTTTTGATCCCGAGGGTTTGGCCAGCACGATACCTGCCATTGCGCAGGTTATTTTCGGATACCTTACCGGCAACTATATCCGTGAAAAGGGTACTACCTATGAAATGCTGGCGCATATACTGGTAATTGGATTTGTTATGATGGGAACCGGCTACGGATGGGATATGGTTTTTCCGGTGAACAAAAAAATATGGACCAGCAGTTATGTGTTATATACCAGCGGGTTAGCGATGATTATCCTAGGTATTTTTATGTATCTCTTAGACTGGAAAAACTACCAACCTGCGTGGAGTAAATTTTTTACAGTATTCGGCAAGAACCCGCTTTTTATTTTTGTGTTGAGTGGATTTTTACCCCGGGTGATGGCATTATTCCGTTGGACAGACCATCTACAACCCGATGGCAAACCCGTATATACTTCATTTTTTCCCTGGCTGTATGAACATATTTTTAAACCCATTTCTGCAGATTTACGCACGGGCTCTTTATTATATGCACTTTGTATGATTGCCTTTTATTGGCTGATTGTGTATGTGCTGGATAAAAAGAAAATATACATCCGCGTATAAGTATAGCACATAAAAGATAATTAAGGTAGCGTACGAATTTTTCGGGCAGGATTACCAGCATATATGCCTGGTTCTGTGATATCCCTCGTAACAACTGAACCTGCTCCAATAACTACTCGGTCTGTTATAGATACCGGTAAAATGGTTGCGTTGCTTCCAATATTTACGTTATTGCCTATATGGGTCGGTTTCCAATCTTCCGCTTTACCGGAGGGGCCTCCCCTTTTAAATAAATCGTTTACAAACATTACACCATGGCCAATAAAACAATCATCGCCGATGGTTACTTTTTCACAAATAAAACTATGAGATTGCACGCGGCATCTTTTACCAATGATAGCACCCTGCTGAATTTCTACGAACGGCCCTACAAAACTTTTATCGCCGATACTGCACCCATAGAGATTGCAGGGTTCTACACAGATAACCTCGCTACCAAATTGCACATCTCGTATGCTGGCCTGCCAAAGGGTTGGGTTCATAAACTGTGATTACAGGCCGCATGGATGCGCCAATTACTTAATGGAAGAAATCATTGGCCATTTGTAAGCTTCCGGGCTTGCCTACATCTAAAAACCGGGTACCCGTATGATCGAACCCGACAATATAATTCAGATTAGCGAGTGACAAATACACATCTACCATAGAAAACTTACCCTTTTGCGGAATCTTTACCAATAGGCTCGAGTTGATAACATGTATCCCACTAAATGCTTTAGGAATTTGAAATTGCGAGCTTTTTACAATCTTTTCACTAAAGGGTTCTAATTGGCGCCAACCTACCAGCGACTGCTCCTCATCAAAAAGAAAATGTCGGTTACTCATCCGGTCGGTAACAGCGAGGGTAGCCAGGGCATTCATATCCAGGTGGTGCTGAATCATTTTCGACAGTTTCAGGTCGGTTAGGATATCAACATTTAAGGCTACAAAATACTCTTCGCCTTCAAAAAAAGGTGCGGCTTTTAACAAGCCCCCGCCGGTATCGAGCAGTTCATCCGTTTCATCAGAAATGTGAACGGTAGAACCCCAACCCTGATTTTCGGATATTGCCTGAATAATTTGATCGGCAAAATGGTGCACATTCACTACCACTTCCCGAATTCCGGCAGCCTGCAAATACTCAATATTGCGTTGCAGCAAAGATTTGCCATTAACTATGGCCAATGCTTTAGGGTGCTCATTGGTCCAAGGCTTTAACCTGGTACCCAATCCTGCAGCAAATAACATGGCTTTCATACTTGACGAATTAATTGTATACAAACAACACCCAATATACGATTTTTTTACAAATCGCCTTTTTGCCAGTTCTTTTCGTTGAGGTGATTTACTTGAACCCTTAGATTGTACTTATTTCTCAAGTGCCGGGCCGTTTGTTCGGCGGCATATACACTTCTATGCTGGCCACCGGTACATCCAAAGTTGATTTGCAGGTGATCGAAGTCTCTTTTCAGGTACGTTTCAACATTTATATCAATAATATCCCAAACACTATTCAACATCTCATTCATCCGGGTACCCTGTTCTAGAAAGTCCATTACGGGCTTATCCTTACCAGTTAAGTATTTATAGGCTTCTAGGCGTCCGGGATTTAGTATTCCGCGCATATCAAAAACAAATCCACCCCCATTATCCGAGGCATCCTCGGGAATTCCGCGTTTGTAACTGAAGCTATTGATTTCTACCTGCAAGGGTGTTTTTTCGTGGGCTTTCGTTGGCTCGAACCGGGCAATTGCTTCCGCGCTGGTGATAATTTGAAGCAACCGATCAAACTCGGGGGTAATAATACCCACTCGCTTATGCAGTATAAAAAACTGCAGGTTACGCATTGCCAGGGGAATGCTTGATAAAAAATGGGCCTTTCTTTCAAATAGTCCTCGGAACCCATATGCCCCCAATACCTGCAATAACCGGATGAGCACATACCCATTGTATTGACTAACGAAAGTATTTCTTTCAACTGGCTGATCGAGCAGGGGATCGAGACAATCCTGATAATATTCTAGCAGACTATCCTTCCATTGTTCACTCAATTCGGCTTTTGCCTGCCAAAGCAATGAAGCCACATCATATTGAGGTGCCCCTTTCATTCCACCCTGGTAATCAATAAAAAAAACCTCGTCGTTTTTCACCTGTATATTCCGGCTCTGAAAATCACGGAACATGAAAAACTTATACTGGGTATGGGTTAAATAATTACTCAGCGCATCAAAATCATCCAACAGGGCCTGCTTATCATAGGGTATTTGTAGGGTATCTAAAAAGTAATACTTAAAATACAACAGGTCGCTCAAGATGGCCTGCTTGCCAAAGATTTTGGCAGTGATACACTGATTGTAATCTAATCCCTGATCTCCCAAAACCTGCAGGCGGGCCAACTGCTGCAAACTTTTCTGAAAAAGCAAGTAAATATAGTCGGTATGCCCCTCCTTTTCCAAACAACTAAGCAGCGAATCGGGGCCAAAATCTTCTTGAAAATATAGGGTGTTGGCACTGTTTTGCCAGTATATTTCTGGAACAGACAACCCGGCCTGTTTAAAATGTTTACTAAAATAAATAAAGGTTTGGGTTTCTTTCTGATGTTGATTATAGGTGGCAATGGTAGTGCCCCCCTTATGGTAAATACGAAAATATATCCGGTCACTGCCGCTTTGCTGAATTTTTTCAATTCGTTCTGCCGGCTCACCTTTCAGGGCCTCAAATTGCGTGCGTATTTCGAGCATAACTGCTTCCATTCCTCTATCCGTTTGCACGAAAATAAAGCTTAGCAACGAATCGAAGCATCAATTTCTTGATTTTGACCAATAATAAAGCGGCAGTCCAAGCAGGGTGATAGCCACTCCCAGCAAAGAATTAACCAGATGGGTTTTTCCTGATAGATATTGCTGTATATCGGTAACCAGGGTGGTCAGTAAAAAACATACCGTAAACAAAATAAATATCAGCGGAATATAGGGGTAACCGGGCACTTTATAAGGTCGGGGAGCATCGGGCATTCGGATGCGTAAAAGGATTACGCCCAGGGCACTCATCCCATAGAAAAACCAGCTTACAAAAACCAGCATATCGGTAAGCATGTCGAATGACCCGCTAATGATCAGGATTATCGTCCAAATTGCATTTAACCAAAGTGCATTTCCCGGTGTATTAAAACGGGGATGAATTTCACCGGCCCAAGAAAACAAACGATTGGAGGCACCTAATGCATAGGTTACCCGAGCAGTGGATAGAATATTTCCATTCGTTGCCCCTAATGTGGAAACTACCACCATTCCTGTAATGATGGCGGCACCCATCACCCCTCCCATCAATCGAGCCGCATCAGACGCTACCCAGGAAGAGCCGGCCATGGCAGAGGGAGATAAAATATATACAAAAGCAGCACTAAGTGATACATATACCAACGTACAAATCAATAATCCAAAAAACAAACTCAAGGGAATATTGCGCTGCGGCTCTTTGATTTCTCCGGAAACAAAAGTGATATTATTCCAACCTTCATACCCCCAAAATGCCCCCGACAATGCAGCCATCCAGGCCGCAACCATGGCCCAACCTGCCGGCTTGAAAGGAAGGGCTTGAGAAAAATGCGAAAGATTACCAACCGATGATTTCATTACTCCCAGCAGTAAAATAGCAATGGCTACTAGTTTTATCCAGGTAAGCCATCTTTGCAAAGAAGCGCCCCATTGTAAACTATAATAATTGATCCAGGTGAAAAGAATGATAATCACAATAGTTAAACTTTTTACCCCAAAATTTTCCAGCGGATAGATATCTCCTATCATGGGAATATGGATACGGGCTGCCTGCTCAGTGGCTGCAGCAAAATTCGGTAGCTGTATAAAATACCCGGCATAATTAGAACATACATAGGCAACCGATGCATTCCCACCCGTATTAAAAACTGCCAGCGCTGCCCATCCATATAAAAAAGCAAATCGCTTGCCGAAAATTTTATCAAAAAAAACATACTGTCCCCCGGTTTCAGGATATAAGGTAGCTAGTTCTGCATTCGACAAAGCGCCACAAAGCGTAATAAGGCCCGCCAAAACCCATACCAATAATAACCATACCGGCGAGCCCAGTTGCGACATCATGCTGGCAGGCTTCATAAATATGCCCGACCCTATAATGCCCCCTACTACCAATGCAATGGTGGAAGGCAGCTGCAGGGTTCGGCGAAAACTGGCCATGGAAGTAATTTTTTTAAATATAGATATTACGGCTGAGGATATACAATTTTTTTAGCCATACATTAACAGTATATTTATATCAGAAAGCAGCCAAATTAAGTGCAAAATTGTCCAATGCAATAAATCGTGGTATCATGAATTTAATTTGCCTTTTAATTCCCCTTTTCAGCATGCTCACCCCTGTGCAATGGGAAACCGATATGGCCCGGGCTCAAAAAAATGCCCGGGAACAACATAAAGCGATTTTACTAAACTTCTCTGGGTCGGACTGGTGTGCTCCCTGTATCAAAATGCATCGAGAAATATTCGATAATGACGTTTTTTCTCAGTGGGCCAATCAAAACCTGATTCTTGTAAATGCCGACTTCCCCCGTGGAAAAAAGCATCAGCTGCCCAAAAATATTCAGGAGCAAAATAACAGACTGGCAGACACATTCAATCAAAAAGGCGCTTTTCCCCTTACGCTGCTGATAAATGAAAATGGTACAGTACTAAAAAGTTGGGAAGGATATCCCAAGGTATCGCCTTCCGAATTTGTAAAAGAATTATCCAACATACTATCACAAACTGAAAAAAAATAAAGTTTATGCAAAATCAATTTCTGCCTTTTCAACTACCGAAAAAAATCGCCACATCTATGGCCTCCCTGCTGGTAGCAAGCCTTGGTTGCTTATCTATTATCAGTTGTTCAACAGTAAAAGAATATCAAAAGAATAAGCTGAACGATAGTGAAATGGTACTCAGCAACCGAAAAATAGAAAAAACCGAACTGAGTTTCATGTCATACCGCGAAGGAGCTTCCGGAGCCAACGCCGGAAAAAGCGGTGGAGGTTGCGGATGTAATTAATGTAATCTTCTACCGTAAAAAGAATAGGTAACGATGAAAAAAATAACCTTAAGCATACTGGCACTATATATCGGCGTTTTGGCAGTTTTTTCGCAAACAAAACCAAATTCCGACTCCGCTTACCGCCAACGGAAATTGACTTTCGCTGAAGCAAATATTGTATCTAGTTATTATAGTCAGGATGGAAATAATTCTGCCATTACCGGCGGAATCGGTACGGAGAAACTAACCGATTTTTCAAACAGTTTTTCCATCAAACTCACCCGCGTTGATAAAAAGTGGCGTAAACACAGTTTTGATGCTGAAATAGGAATTGATAATTATACATCTGCCTCTTCCGATAGAATTGACATGAAAGCCAATTCCTCTGCTTCTTATAACGATACTCGGGTATATCCCTCCCTCAACTGGAGCATGGAAAATGAAAAAAAGGGGCTTACCTGGGGTGCGGGTGTTTCAACTTCTCGCGAATTCGACTATTATTCTTTTGGTAGTCAGGTAAATGTGGCTAAAAAAACCAAGAACCGGATGGGCGAGTTTGGTATAAAACTATTTACCTATCTCGACAACCTGAAACTAATTTATCCGGTAGAATTAAGAACTGGAGCATTTATTCCCAGAGGAGAAGAGTATCCGATGGCTTCCAGAAATACATTTGGGAGTTCATTCAGTTATAACCAAATTATCAATGCACAACTTCAGCTATCCATACTCGCGGATGTGATTCTTCAACAGGGATATCTGAGTTTACCCTTCCACCGGGTTTACTTTTCAGACAATAGTGTTCACCTGGAGCAACTACCCGATAGCCGTTTAAAATTACCTATTTCTATCCGAGCCAGCTATTTTGCAGGCGATCATCTGATTCTTCGGGGTTACTATCGTTACTATCAGGATGACTGGGGGATGACTGCACATACCATCAGCCTAGAACCGGTTATTAAACCCACTGCCTTCTTTTCGGTAAGTCCTTTTTATCGATTTTATTCGCAACAGGCAACCCGTTATTTTGCTCCCTACCAGCAGCATACCGCTGCCAACACGTATTATACCAGCAACTACGACTTGTCTACTTTTACCACTCATTTCTATGGTGCCGGACTGCGAATCGCGCCCCCCAATGGAATACTGGGATGGCAGCATTTGGGAGCTTTGGAATTAAGATATGGGCATTATTCGCGGAGTAATAATATGCAATCTGATATCGTTACATTGAACCTGACCATTAAATAAGTGCTACTAATTTATTTACTGACTTAGGGCTTTAATCCAAATACCTGCACTTCTTTCCCTTCTCCGGTATGATAGGGCTTACGAAATAGGGTTATTCCTTCTAAAGAAAATTGAACGGGGATTGTTTCTGTGGCTTGCTGTTGATGGTACCATTCGTCCGGAACTTTCCATTGGATAAAGGTGCCGAACTGCATGGCCGGACAATCACTACCCTGTAAATAAGGATTCAGTGCATGCAATTGCTGCCGAAGTGCCTGAAAATGATTTTGCTCCCTTATCTGCCAGCGGGCAGGCTCATTAGGCTGCGGTTTTACCATATCTAAGGTTAGGGTAAACTGCTGTTGGTGACTGAATATTCGCTGCATCCATCGGATTAGAGTATTTTCCATGCCCTCTCTGGCCAAAAAAGCTGCCATACAACCTGCCTGGCGGGGTAATAAGAGTTTATGCCGTATGCCAGCGGGTAGATTAACCACCAGCCAATAATGCCACCAGCCGTGTATCGGCTGAATCGTTGCTGCCCCGCCCACTTCTTTCGCTGCCACCATAAAAAATGAATTAATAATTATTTTAGCATAAAAATACTAATTAATTTAGCATTTCAAAAATAAAATTATGGATACGGAACAATGGTATGGAGCCGCCTACAAAGGCTCGAAAGATTTTGATCAGTTAGCCGTACCTACCGCCAATGCTACCGGGTTTGGTGCCGCGGCCGACGACTATATGGAACGGGGCATCGATTTAAATGAACAACTCATTCATAACAAGCCCGCCACCTTTTTCTTCCGGATGAACAGCGAAGCTTTGCGAGACAGTGGCATTTATCCGGGGGATGTGTTGATTGTAGACAGAAGTTTGCCGGCCGTTCACGGAAAAGTAATAGTAGCTGTAGTAAATGGAGAAATGCTGGTGAGAAGATTACTCGTGCACCGGCAAGGCCGTACGCTGGCTGCCGATAACAAAAACATTCCGGCTATATCCATCGCTCCGGGAACCGACTATATGGCCTGGGGCGTGGTAGTGTACACAATTCATACCGTATAATATGCGTGCCATTGTAGATTGTAACAGCTTTTACTGCTCGTGCGAACGATTGTTTCGGCCGGGGCTAGACAAGCGGCCCGTAGTGGTGTTGAGTAATAACGATGGATGCATTATCTCTCGCACTGATGAAGCCAAGCAACTGGGGATTGTGATGGGGGATCCGTATTTTAAAGCAAAAGAACTGATTGAACGGCATCAGGTAGCCACCTTCTCGTCTAACTACAATCTGTATGGCGACCTCAGCTGGCGGGTGATGGAATGCATGCGATCGATGCTGCCGCCGGAATGTGTGGAAGTGTATTCGGTAGATGAAGCATTTCTCGATCTGAATCACCTGCCGGCGGATAAGGTGTACGATTTTTGCGTAGCCATAAAAAACAGAATTGAGCAGTGGACGGGCATACGGGTATCTATTGGGGCGGCACCTACTAAAGTGCTGAGCAAAGTAGCCAACCGACTAAGCAAAAAAAACAAAGTGGCTACCGGAGGTATTTTGTTACTGGATACCGATGAAAAGATAAATGCAGCGCTGCAACAAACACCCGTAGGGGATATCTGGGGCATCGGACGGCGCTATGCAGAAAAACTGATATCCCTTCAAATTCATACTGCCTTCGACCTTCGTAAGCAAACTACCGAATGGGCCCGCCAGTTGCTGGGTGGCGTAACCGGAGTTCGGCTGCTGCACGAATTGCAGGGGATGCCCTGTATCGGAATGATGGAAGAACTGGTTACTAAAAAAATGATTGCCACTACCCGCATGTTTGGCAGCGATGTAACCGACATTACTGCCATCCGCGAAGCTGTTGCCACCTATACCTCTAGGGCAGCCGAAAAACTCCGCCGCCAAAAGGGTGCGGCCAACTGCATCAGCGTTTTTCTGGTGCCCAAATCGCCCCCGGCTACCGGCCGTTTCCGACACGGACCTGCTATCGGAAGCTACATCCAACTATCCATGGCCACCGATGCCACAAATGAACTGATTAAACCCGCTATACAACTCGTAAACCAATTGTTTGAAGAAGGACTCATCTATAAAAAAGCCGGCGTATTATTATCCGGCATCGTGCCCCGTGATAGTGTGCAGGGGTCTTTATTCGATACACCCCATCCCAAAACAACCCAGCTGATGAAAATGATAGACAACGTAAACTTCGCAATGCGCGATGATCTGCTGAAGTTCGCAACCTCTGGCACCAACCGCAATTGGAAAATGCGGCAGGAATTGCGAAGTCCCCGCTATACCACCAGATGGGAAGAATTATTCCTGATTCGGTAATTATAAAACCTTACCCGGATACTTGCTAAATAATTCCTTCATGGCTTCCGCAGCTATAGTAGGTAATTGCTTTTGCTTATCCGGAATAACTCCCTTTGCCCCTCCCTTCCACAGCATCTGTTTACGCGCAGCATCAACCACGTGCACCGTTACCGTTCCTTCCCGATAACGACCTACCTCAATCTCTTCACTTTTCCAGGTATAGTTGCGTTGACCCATATAACGGGGAGCCCCATCAGTACGCCAGTCGGTTTCACGAGTCTGTACCTGCTCTTTTACTACCAAGCCAATGTTAATCAGTAAATCGGGCTGGGCAGCTTGTTGCACATAACCCCGCTGCTTCATTTCCTGAGCAATGGCCTGCTTTAACACATCAATTCCGGAAGCAAACTGAGCACTTACCGTGTCTCCGGAAGCATCTACCTGATAAAAGTCAAAGGTTTTATACTTCGCCCAATCCACATTATCCGCCGATTCCGTAGGTAAAACCTTTACACCTGAACAGGCAGTTAAAAAAGCACACATCGTAATAAAAAATAATATTCGCATACAAGAGATTTTAATTTCAACTGCAAATTATTAAATTGTAGTAAATAGTTAGCCAACAGATTGTAATAACTTGCTAAATTGAAACGGCATAGCCCTTATAATTTATGCGCATGAAAAAAATGTTGGTCATTTTCTCGGGTTTACTCTGGTGGGTAACGGCCACGATGGCTCAGCAAACTACACCCAACATTATTGTAATCATGAGCGACGACCATGATGCGAATGCCATTAGTGCCTATAACCGTTCTCTTATACAAACGCCCCAGATTGACAGAATTGCCAGGGAAGGAGTTCGATTTACTCGGGCGATGGTGGGCAATTCTTTATGTGGCCCTTCCAGAGCCACTTTTTTAACAGGGTTACATTCAAACAAAAATGGATTCGTCGATAACAATTCGGTGTTCAATGGTGGGCAACGAACCTTACCGAAGCTATTACAAGAAATAGGATACCAAACCGCTTTGGTGGGAAAGTGGCATCTGGTAAGTAAACCCACCGGATTCGATTACTGGCAGGTGTTGCCGGGGCAAGGCATCTATTACGAGCCTAAAATGATTACCCAAAACGGAGATACGGTTACCCAACATGGCTATGCAACCAACCTGATTTCGGAGGACGCCATTCGATGGATGCGGGAAGACAGAAAATCCAACAAACCCTTCTTTCTGATGTTGAATCATAAAGCGCCACATCGTTACTTTTTACCTACGCTCGCCAATATTCAACGGTTCCATACCCAGCAATTTCCAGAACCCCCCACCTTATATGCCGATACCAGCAATCGGGGATCTGCCTGGCGCCTACAAACGATGCGGATTCTAGAACACCTTGAACTGGCGAGTGATTTAAAAGTTGACCCTGCTTATTTGCAAGATATCCCCGAACTAAAACCCTCGGCAGCTGAAGAAAAATATTACTACAATATCATGAAAACCATTCCCGCCAATGAACGGGAGCTGATTAAAAAAATCTATGCCGAAAGAGGAGAAATTATCCGCAAAGAAAGACCTACCGGAAATGCGCTACTCAAATTAAAATACCAATGGTACATGCAGGACTATCTGGCTTGTGTTGCTTCCATAGACGAAAATGTAGGGAAAGTATTGAATTACCTCGACTCAACCGGGCTTGCTGCCAATACGCTGGTTATGTACACTTCCGATCAGGGTTTTTATTTAGGCCAAAATGGTTGGTTCGATAAAAGATGGATGTATGATGTATCCATGAAAACGCCCCTGCTGATTCGTTGGCCCGGAAAAATTGCCCCCGGAACCATCTGCGATCAACTTACACAAAATATAGACCATGCTCCCACCCTGCTAGAAGTAGCCGGAATACCGGCGCCGAAAGATATGCATGGCATCAGCCTGCTACCCCTGCTCACCAACCCCCAATATCAACTACCCCGAAAAAGTGTATACTACCATTTTTATGAGTTCAAGGGGGCGCACACCGTTTTGCAACATATTGGTGTAAGAACAGCGCGGTATAAACTGATTCATTTTTACACAGTGAACGAATGGCAGCTATACGATGTATTAAACGACCCCGAAGAACAAAAGAATCTTTATACTGTTCCAGCATTCGAATCGATACAAAAAAGTTTAGAAAAGGAACTAATTGCGCTGCAAAAGCAATATGATGACACAAATCCGGCAGCGCCAGTAAAATAAGCTTATTCCCCTGCCGATAAATTAATAATGTACTTAGGAGGTGCACTCCGCTGCAGTTGCATATCAGGTTTTGCATTATTAATCACATAGCGAGTATCAGGCAACTGCTTTTCGGTTCGTAAATAATTAGCTAACGCCTGGTTTCTTCTTTCCATCACTTCCGCCACCCACTTACTCAGGCTTTCCTTACCCATTATACGCACACATTTTTCTTCTGTAGAATGTAAGTCGGTTTGTCCGGTTACCCGCTGATTAACAAACTTAACAAACAAAGAATCGGTTTCAGGTAAACTGTCTAAACGAGCTTTTATTTCAGCGGTCATCACACCCCCTGCAGGCAGTTGAAGATATTTTTTCTTGGTTTCATTTACAGCAATAATAGATGCTTCATCCTCAAGGTTGGTTTCCTGAATCAATTCCATCTTCATTTCGGGCTTTTGCTGTAACACCTTACAAAGATTATCAAGCACTTTCCGCTGTTTAGGTTCAATACCTAGTTGAACATATTCGAAATACACTTCTTTAAAATCTTCCTCCTTACCGCCAAATAAATTGGCAATTAAGCGAAAAGGAGCAGTGGCTACTTTTACAATTAAATTTTTTACTACCTGCCAAACCACTTTTCCCACGCGAAATTTGGGATCGTCTAGGCTACCCTTCACGGGAATATCCAGGTGAATATTTCCTTTCACGTCTTTCAGCAACGAAACAGCCAGCGGAACCGGCAAATTCATTGCAGTTGCATTTTTCACCTTTTTACCTGTTTTCACCCGCTCAATATCTAAGGTGTTTTTACTATCTAACTGATTATTGATTACCGAAGTAACATTTACATATTTAATCTTTCCATTCTGGAAAGGAGTAGCCACATAATATTTGAAGTAAGGATTGAAATCAGTAATCAGCAGATCACTGATGGCGGCATCAATTATAATGTCTCTGTAATCTTTTGGGTTTACTTTAAGGGTTCCCTTCATCCTTCCTGATGTATTCAACCTAGAACTTACCGCAAAGTTTAAAAAATCACTCTGACTATTAATACGCTCACTAGTTAACAAAACAGAATCCAGCACATACCGAAAACGGTCGCCGCGGGTATAATCGGTAAACACACACTGTCCGCCCGATATACTCAACCGGTTTACCTTATACTCATTCATATCATACTGCTGCACCAAATCTTGAATATATCCTGCCATCAATAAAAAAATGTTGGAATAAACCTGAGAAGAAGTGTCTCCACTAACAGCGGAAGGCGTTGTAAAAATACGCTCATAATTAAACCCTTTGTCGTACATGGAAAGCCGAATAAAGGGGCGACTTATATTGATATAAGCAAACTCATAGCGGTTGCGTGCCGTATTAATAGTATCAATTTTTACTGCCATTTGCTCTGCTGCCGTTAGCAATTCTCCGGATTCATCTACGATGGCAAATTTTTCTGCTACCAATGTGCCAGATAAAGCAATATCCAGTGGCCGATCTCCATTACCCGACAATGTAAATTTTCCGCCAACAATACCTCTTAATTCATTCACCTTCATATAATCTTTCAGGTAGGGATACATCCAGTTGATATTGAACTTTTGCACATCGCCTTCAAGTAAATAATTCATGGATGTACTATTAAAATCGAGGGTGACCTTAGCATCACCGCCCGTTTGTAGTCGAGAAGAAAGTTTAACATGATAAGCAGGATCATCCCAGGCAATATCTTTTATTTGTGCAAAAGTGTTAATTAATTTTACTGATACTGCAGGCTTATTATTGGTATATACAAGGGTTGCATCATTTACAGAAAGCTGACGAACCCAATAGGCAGCAGGTTTATCGCCCGGCTTTGGGGGAGTGTTATCTTGTAAAAAACGCTCTAATAAATCATCATAATTAAATTGATCTCCCTTTTGCGCAATTCGGATAACTGGTCGGTCGATAGTTAATTTTTTTATCAGGTAGTTGCTATAGAACAAACGTAAAAGAGAAACCCGGGAATTGATTTCGCCCACACTTATAAAAACTCCCTTCCTACCCTTTTCATATATGCGGAGTCCTTTTACATTAATATCCCCATTGAATAAATTAATTCGTAAATAATTCATATTTATTAATCGGCCGGTGTACTGCTCGCTGTACTTTTCAATCACATATTTGGCTATTGGAGATATAAAAATAGCCGTCAATATAATCAACCCAACCAGGGCAGAAATAAAGTATAGAATTATTCTATTCCAATTCAGCATATCGGCATCTATATTGGGAGAATGAAGTTTTTTACCCCCCTTACTTTGCAAAGTAAAAAAAATCATGCAATTTAACTACCAAAAAGGCAGGGTAGATAACTAATTCAAGAGATACATTATGGCTGGAATTTCCCTTTACGCCCCTAATTATATACAAAAACTTTACAGTACAGCTTTGCAAAAGGAAGTTTGAATTTACCTAAAATCGGTAGTCTATCATTAGAAAGTTATGGCAAATGCGGATTTTCAGAAAAAATAGCAATCATGCCATTTTTAGACGCAGGTAAAAAATGAATCCCCCTTTCTGTCATTGTGCCAGATGGCGTATTACTTACCTTAAGAAATATAGATATGCCAAAGGAACCTGGAACAGGTGGAAAACCGGGGGAAATAAAAAATGATGTATTTAATTACATACCCCTAATTTTGTTCAATTTCACTACCGCATGAACCCTACCCTTTCTTCCAACGAATCCATCCGCTCCGGCAAAAAAAAGATAATTGTATTAGGCAGTGGCCCTAACCGAATTGGTCAAGGAATTGAATTTGACTATTGCTGTGTGCATGGTTTACTGGCCATTAAAGAATGTGGGTATGAGGCAATCATGATCAATTGTAACCCCGAAACCGTTTCCACTGATTTCGATATGGCGGATAAACTATATTTCGAGCCAGTATTTTGGGAACATTTGTGGGATATCATAGAATTGGAAAAGCCCGATGGAATCATCGTTCAGCTGGGCGGACAAACGGCCTTGAAAATGGCAAAAAGGCTGCACGAAAAAGGAATTCCCATTGTGGGCACTTCCTTCGATAGTATGGATATTGCAGAAGACCGCGGCCGGTTTAGCGACCTGCTGAAAGAACTGGATATTCCCTATCCTGATTATGGAACGGCCCATACAGCCGATGAAGCGATTGAAGTAGCCAATAAAGTAGGCTATCCGGTGCTCGTTCGTCCCAGCTATGTTTTAGGGGGGCAGCGAATGCGTATCGTGATTAATGATGAAGATGTAGAAAAAGCCGTAATCAGCCTACTGAAACACTTACCCGGCAATAAAATTCTTGTAGACCATTTTCTCGATCGTTGTCAGGAAGCCGAAGTAGACGCCATATTCGACGGCGAAAATTTTCACATCATGGGCGTAATGGAACATATCGAACCCGCCGGAATTCATAGCGGTGATAGCAATGCGGTATTACCTGCATTCAACCTCACTCCCCTTATTGTTGAAACCATGGAACGCTATTCCGAAACCATAGCAAGATCGCTGAATATTAAGGGATTAATTAATATTCAGTTTGCCATAAAAAATGGTAAAGTGTTCGTGATTGAAGCCAATCCGCGGGCAAGCCGAACTACTCCTTTTATTGCCAAAGCCTATCAGATTCCTTACCTCAATATTGCCACCAAAGTAATGTTAGGCGCTGCCAAACTCACCGATTTTACTATGGTAAAAAAGCTGGAAGGCTATGCCATTAAAGAACCCGTATTCAGTTTCAATAAGTTTCCGGGGGTTAATAAAGAATTAGGACCAGAAATGAAAAGCACCGGAGAATCTATTCGGTTTATTAAAGATTTACATGATCCCTACTTCCGTACTTTGTACAAAGAAAGAAGCATGAACCTCAGTAAGTAGTTGCCGAAATTACAGCTAGCTTTTTTCACCCTTTTTTTATAAGCCGATCCGGCTGAGCGGAACATGGAGTAGGTTTATCCTCATGAATTCGCCTCCCCGCAATTTTTGGAAGCCACTTCCCTTTGTTAGAATGATGTTGCCAATGCTGTTGGGTATTTGCCTAGCAATGCTTCAGATTCGCATTCCGCTGGCTTATCCCCTGATTGCAATTATTATTGGACTGCTAATTTTCACAACTTGGGGTCCGCTTGTTTGGAAATGGCGGATAAGGAAAATACGGGGATGGGGTTTTGTATTATTATGTTTACTGGCAGGCTATGCAAGAACTACCTATTTTTTAGATATACCTAAGCAAACTGCTATCCCCGCTAACAAAAGTATTGAACTGGCAATTCGCTTGCAAAGTATACCTGAACCCACTAAGTCGGGATTTCAATCTATCGGCATACTTGAACATTATCATCACCAGGGGCAAGTATATACCAGTTCTCAAAAAGTACTGTTGTGGTTCAACAAAGAAACCTTTCCCCTACCTGCTCGAGGAGATGTTCTGATAGGGAGGGCTCAACTTATCCCAATAGCCCCTGCTATAAATCCGGGAGGTTTTGATGCAGCTGCGTATTATAGCAGGCAGCAAATTTATTTTCGCTGCCGATTTTATTCCGGGCAGTACCAGCGGGTTACCCAAAAAAATCCTTCTGCTGTTTTCGCTTGGATGTATTCACTTAAGCAATCAAGCTTGCGCATACTGCGGAAATATATAATTGGAAAAAACGAACAAGCCATTGCAGAAGCCCTGTTAATCGGATATAAGCAGCAGTTAGATCCTGAGTTGGTAAATGCCTATAGCGAAATAGGCATTGTGCATATTATCGCAATCAGTGGAATGCATATGGCATTGTTATTTGCATTATTAAATGTATGTGTGGGAAGATTATCGAGCCTGCCCATGGGTAAATGGATAAAGCTTTGTATTCAATTAATCGCCATTTGGGTGTTTACGTGGATTACCGGCGGATCAGCTTCCGTGTTAAGAGCAGCGGGTATTTTTTCAGCACTGAGTTTAGGAGAAACGCTGGGAAGAAAAAACCAACCCTTCAATTCGCTGGCAGGATCGGCAGTATGTTTACTGCTGATAAATCCTTTCTTTTTACAGGATGCAGGATTTTTACTTTCCTATGCGGCAGTAATGGGTATTTTGTTGCTGGCGAAACCGCTCTACCGATGCGTTTATACAAGCAACCCATTACTAAGCGCCATCTGGCAACTGAATGCCGTTACCATTGCTGCCCAATTGTTTACTTTGCCCCTGATACTTTATTTCTTCCATCGTTTCCCTTTATTTTTTTTATGTACCAATATGATTGCCATACCGCTATCAGGACTGATTTTATATGGTGAAATACTTATCCTGTTACTTTCAGCATTTCCCGGTATTGCCGGGATTATTGGCAGTTGTACCGAATGGGGCATACTACTCATGAATCAGTGGACTATCGCCACCCACCGACTGCCCGGCGCTTCATTGGGCGGAATATACCTGAGTGGCATCCAATCCATATTGCTATGTGCAGCTATACTATTATTATATGCAGGATGGTATTTTCGAAAAAAGATATACTGGTATGGTGCTGCAATAGCATTGGTATATATTACCGCCTTATATAGCTTTCGCTCAATACAACAAAGTAAACAACAGTATTGGGTAATCTATCAATTAAAGGGTAAAACAGCTATTCACCTGATTGGTGGGAAACAACAATTCCTGCTTTCAGATACTGCCCAAACGATTGAACCTATTTTACGTAGTTTCGAATCAACTGCTGAATGGTACTGGGGAGCCCAACAATATGGCATGCCCCACTCTATGAGCTATCAATATCCGATAATCAGCGGTAAGCAGGGAATATTAGCCATTTTGCGGGGGAAAGATACGGCTGTCCTAAGCCGTTTACCCAAGCAGGCCGATTTTATACTTATAACAGATAATTGTCCCTTGAAATTAGCAGCCATCCTTGCCAAAACTCGTTGTTCACATTTTATATTCGATGGAAGCAATGCTATGTGGAAAATCAGGGAATGGAAAAAAGAAGCCGAGCGCCTACATTTGCGTCATTATTCTACCCCGGAACAGGGTGCCCTTATAATCCGTTTTTAACCCAGTTTCAAAAACACCTTTATACCCATTTTCATGGAAAAGAAAATTCAATCCGCCCTGATTTCTGTTTTTTACAAAGATGGACTCGAACCATTAGCAGAAAAATTGCATCAACAAGGTGTAACCATTTATTCAACCGGCGGCACACAACAATTTTTAGAAAAACTGGGCATACCCTGTGTAGCCGTTGAAACCGTTACCGGATACCCTTCCATTTTAGGTGGCCGGGTTAAAACGCTGCATCCTTCTGTTTTTGGAGGTATTTTGGGCAGAAGATATGAAGCATCAGATATAGAAGAAATGAAAACTTACCAGATACCTGAATTAGACCTGGTAATTGTAGATTTATATCCCTTTGAAGAAACGGTGAAAAATACAACAGAAGAAAAAGCCATCATTGAAAAAATTGATATTGGCGGCCCCTCCATGATTCGTGCTGCAGCGAAAAATTTTCGGGATGTAACTGTACTGGCTTCCAAAGATGATTATGCAGTATTGCTGAACCTCTTAGTAAAACAAAATGGCTGTACAACCATTGAACAAAGAAAATCATTCGCTGCCAAGGCATTTGCCGTTGTAAAGCAATACGACATTGCCATTAGCGACTATTTTAATCCACCCCTACAACAAATCCTCCGCTATGGAGAAAACCCTCACCAGCAGGCGTTTTTCGAAGGAAACCTTGCGGAAGTATTTACCCAATTAAACGGAAAAGAACTTTCTTACAATAATCTGGTAGATGTGGATGCAGCCATTCAATTGATTAGTGAATTTGATGCCGGCAAAACTGCTTTCTCTTCCCACTCGATTTTTGCTATTATCAAACATAACAATGTTTGTGGGGTAGCTGCCGCAAACACAGTGCATACTGCCTGGGAGAAAGCGCTGGCCGGCGACCCCGAAAGTGCGTTTGGCGGTGTGCTGGTAACCAACAGCTCGGTAGACCTAGCTACTGCAGAAGCCATACAGGAAATATTTTTTGAAGTGCTGATTGCCCCGGCATTTGACGAAGCAGCATTGCCGGTTTTAACAGCCAAAAAAAATCGGATCCTTTTGCAACTGCAGCCAAATCAGGCTTCTAATCCACTTCAATATCGATCTTTACTAAATGGCAAACTATCACAAACCTCCGATCAAGTATTGATTACCCATTGGAATGAAGTGGGTGGCAGAGATACAACCCCGGAAGAAAAATCAGACCTGGAATTTGCAAATATTATTTGTAAGCATTTGAAAAGCAACGCCATTGCTTTGGTGAAACATTTACAATTGGTTGGCAAAGGATGCGGACAAACCAGCCGGATTGATGCACTACGCCATGCGATTGAAAAAGCAAACCAGTTTCAATTTTCACTGGAGGGAGCAGTATTGGCTTCTGATGCATTTTTCCCTTTCAATGACTGTGTACAAATAGCACACCAGGCCGGCATGGTAGCGTTTATACAACCCGGAGGGTCGGTGCGCGATGGAGACAGCATTGAATATTGCAAAAGCAATCAGCTAGCTATGGTACTCACCGGCATGCGACATTTCAGACATTAATCTTACAGAAGAAAGTACGTTAACTGAACGAATTGACTCAACAGCAAAAAGCATATTTCGCACTTACCCTAACCAGTGTATTATGGGGCAGTACCTGGGTTGCCAGTAAAGTTGCCGTGCAGCATGCACCAGGATTGCAAGTAGCCGGTATTCGACAACTTACGGCCGGCTGTATTTTAGTAGGCTGGTTTTTTTTGAAGGGGGAAAAAATTCCCCGGGCATCACAATTCAAATGGCTGCTGTTAATGGGCCTATTAATGTTTGTTTGCTCGAATGGACTGGCCACCATAAGTTTAAAATATATTTCGAGCGGACTCAGCTCATTAATTGCTGCCATGTACCCCTTATGTGTGGTGATTATGGAAATGATTTTTTTCAAGAACCAGAAAATTAATGCCTATACTTTTGCCGGGTTATTATTAGGAATTGGAGGTATTGCGCTGGTATTATACAGTCATGCATTTAATGTGCAGCCACCCGGCTATGGAATAGGTATAGCTACTTCAGTTATCTCGATGCTGGGATGGAGTGTAGCCACTTTACTTATTGCACGTAATAAAATGGATATGAACCCATATAATGCCACGGGATGGCAAATGCTGATAGGATCCATCATCTTGTTAACCTTATCGGTAAGTACCCATAATTATATTCCTTTGCAGCAAATTCCGGCTAATACCTGGCTAGCCATTGCCTATCTGGTATCCGCCGGCTCTGTAATTGCTTTTGCCGCATTTATTTATTCGATGAAAAATCTTGAACCGGCTATTGCTTCTTTATATGCTTATATGAATCCCATAGTTGCCATATTAATTGGCGCCTGGGTTGTTGGGGAACATCTCACATTACCCATTATCATGGGATCGCTCATCACACTCGCAGGGGTATATATTGTAAACCGAAGCCTACATAGGGAAAAGGAACAAGCCCTTACTACTGATGCAGAAGCCATGTAAGTTATCCCATACCGGAAACCACTTCATCATGTAATTTTTTCCAGGAAGGTGTTGCTAAACAATGTGGATGAAATACCAGAGATAGCTGAACCACAACTCCCCGAGTATTTTTTTGCAGATGCTTCAAATAAGCCATCGCTTCATCGGGCGCACAATGCTGGTGATAGATTGCCGCCGTATCCATATAACAAAAGGGGTGTATCAGTAGCGAAGTAACTACATTTTTTTGCAGATCGAACCAGGGAAATGGATCGGCATATGATGCCCGAAAGCCATTCACCGCTCCATATCCCATACTATGCTCACGATCGATACCCAAATTGATTAGCCACTGGTATGATTCGGGCAGTCGAAAACGGAGATAGTGAAACCGAACATCAGTAATACTTTGCAACAAAACCTGCTGGAGTAAGACCAGTTCTTTTTGCATTTCAGAAAAGTTAACGGAACTCTGTAAAGATGGATGCCAACCAACTTTTCCCTGCCGGCTGCATTCCTGAATAATACTTTGCACGGCAGCTAGATGAATAGATTGTTGCCGGTCGTTCCCTTGTTGTTTTTCGTTGGCTGAAAAAAAATAAGTCCCTTGTTTGCCAACTTCTTTCAAAAGTTTCCATATAGATGGCCATTGGTAATAAGGATCGGGCATGCTTCCGCCGATTACCTGTATTTGATGAGACAGAGCAGAAAATCGCCCGTGAAGCAGATGACCAAACAATGAACGCAGGTTATGGAAAATGGATTGATGATTGTATTGAAACAAAATGTCTGCATCATATGTGGTTAAGAATATAGGCTCATCAGTAATAGAAGGTGAGAACGATACACCCAATATCTGCTTCAGCTGCTGAACCCAATGCTGAACCAGGGGAATGGATAAAAATCCCTCCCGATAAGCCAAGCTGGCCGTATGGGGAAAGCGACCATATTTATCTGGAGTAAAAGGCAGATATTCTTCATAGCGAGAAACTAAATAAAAAGCTGCGGAGAATAAATCAAATGGAATATCACCAGTACCCGAAAAAAATATGGGATACCCTTCCCATTGAGTACATACAATAGAAATAGGGTGAATATCCGACTCGAAAACCAAACCCTGTGGCTGCATATGCAACACCGAATCGAATTTCTTTTCAGTTACATATTGAATCCGGGCTCCACCAAATTGAATAAACAGTTGCTCACTTTCAGTAATAGCCGCTTTTTTACCAAATAGCACCGAAATAATATAATCGAGTCGAGGCCCTCCCTGTTGTGTAAAAATCAACAAGCTGGTTTCTGGGGTGGGCAACATACAAGTAGAATAAGGTTTAGGCAGATTGATTGCGCTCCTTCCACCACTCATTAAAAGTTTTGGGGGCAAAATCAAGTTCACTTCGGTGGGTAGTCCATCCTTTGAAAACACTATTCACCACCCAGTTCTTCATTCGGGCGTTTCCCATATTCATCATAGACCGATTTAAACTGGCCATCTTCCACATTTTCCAAGCAATCCGCTCAGTTAAACTGCTCATTCCTTGGGTAACCGCTTCGTGTCGGTTATCGAGAAGTAATTCGTGAAGATTGATTTTAACCGGACAAACCTCCGTGCAATTACCGCATAAGGAAGAGGCATAACTCAGGTGTTTGTATTCTTCCATTCCCTGCAAATGCGGTGTAATCACTTTTCCTATCGGTCCGCTATAGGTGGTTTCATAGGAATGACCGCCAATATTTTTATAAACCGGACAAGCATTTAAGCAGGCACCGCAACGAATACAATACAAAGCCTCGCGAAAATCGGGGTTTTGTAATAGGTTGGTGCGACCATTATCTAACAAGATAACATACATTTCTTCCGGACCATCTGTTTCGGTAGCTTGGCGTGGACCGGTTACAATGGTATTATAAACAGTAACCTGCTGACCCGTTCCGAATGTAGCAAGCAGCGGCCAGAAGAGCGACAAATCATTTACGGAGGGGATTACTTTTTCTATGCCCACCACAACAATATGGGTAGCAGGCCATGCGCAGCTAAGTCGGGCATTCCCTTCATTTTCGGTAATGGCAATACCACCCACATCGGCTACTATAAAATTACCGCCGGTAACCCCAACCTGTGCTTCTGTATATTTTTCACGTAAAATTTTGCGGGCAACGCTTGTTAATTCTTCTGGTGTAAGATGAGCGGGAGTTCCTAATTTTTCGGCAAATAATTTAGCTACATCCTCCTTGCTCTTATGCATGGCAGGAGTAACAATGTGATAGGGAGCTTCCCCGTCTAACTGCTGAATATATTCCCCTAAATCTGTTTCAACACTTTCGATACCGCGGGCAGATAAAAAATCATTTAGATGAATTTCTTCAGTAACCATACTTTTACTCTTCACCAGGGTAGTACAATTTTTTTGGGTGCAAATTTCTCCAATTGCCTCCAAGGCTTCGTTTGCATCATTTGCCCAAATTACTTTCGCACCACGAGCAGTAATTTTCTGTTCAAACTCTATCAGGTACTGATCTAAGTGCTCAACGGCTTCCCATTTTCTGTTTTTTGCTAACTGGCGACTTTCTTCTAAATGCGCGAATTGTTTTTTCCCCTGAGGAACAACTGCATTGTATTTGCCAATATTAAAATTGATTTTTCGGCGGTGCTCCAAATCAGCCGCCTTAATGGTACTTTTAGCAAGAAAGGAAGAAGCTGTGTTGTTCATTTTCAATTATGATTTAGCGAGCCGTTCTGCAGACTGCTCCAGTGCAAGATAAAATTCTGCTCCATATTTTCTAATCAGGGCATCCTTTAAAAAGATATATACGGGCATCGAAAGTTTAGTTCCCAGTGCACAGGCAGCCTGGCACAAGTCTTCTCTGGGTTCGTAGTTTACATATTCCATATCCGGATCCCGCCTATTCTTTTTGATTCGAATAGGGAAAAGGTGGCAAGAAATGGGCTTCTTCCAGCTGATCTTGCCGGCCAGATAAGCCTGTTCAATAGCACATAATATAACCCCATTTTTATCTTTTTTTCCATACGCACACAAGGCACCCTGTATGGTGGGTGTTACCCAACCAAATTCTCGATCATACATGTATTTGCCTCTCTTTTCAACCTCCGCAATGCCGGCTTCCGTCATATAAGGTTTTACCAACTCATAATAGGCGTTCAGCTCATCCAGCTCTGCTTTTTCAAGTGGGGCACCTGCATCGCCATCTTCACAACAGCCGCCTTTGCAACTGGTGAGGTCACAAACAAAGGCTTCCTGAACAACTTCATCGCTAATTAAAACGTGGTCAATGGCTATCATACGGCTAGGTTCTATTCAAAGGTAGTATATATATGAACGCTTTCAACGATTACGCCATTGCAGGGTATTTACCATATGTTTCAGGTCGGTTAATAAAAAATCATTTACAATACCCAGTGAATCGGCATTGGGGGTGGCATCAAAATACAGGGCTCCGCGCAAAAAATGCCGAACCGAATCGGTAACAAAAAACTGATGGGCAGTAGCCACATTTCCACCTACAGTAAAATATACGCCGGATACTTTTTGAGGGGTAACAAAAGCAGTGTCTTCTATGGAATATGCCATGGTATTGTGCTTACCGGTTATGCGATAAGCATCTTTAATCAGGGTGTCTAATGTATTGGGACCGATAGGTTTATAGCTGATGTATATTTTTCCGTTGAAACCTGGGAAATCGATATTGATCCACCAGGGATTTTCGGTGGGTTCCCCAAAAAAGGTAGAGTCTCTTACTACCCTTGCATATACAGGATATTCGAAGGTATATGGATAACCGGGTTGCTGAAAAGTTTGATAGGCACGCTGGGGGAAGGGGATGCTAAAATATCCCTTGGGCTTAGCAGTATAGGTACTATTACAGGCCCATCCGCATATCATTAAAAAAAAAGCAAAACCATATACCGGATAGGATTTGAATGAACGCATAACTTAGTCGGAATTGGTTTGTCGCCTGATAGTAACTTTTACCCGGTGAATGCGGTTTTTAATTACTTCCAGCACGGTAAATTCAAAATCCCCTGATTGCAGTACTTGCCCGGGCTTAGGAATTTCACCGGCAATTTCCAGCACTAAGCCTGCCAGCGAATCACTCTCACCCCGAACCGATTCAAAAGTGTCTTTTTTTAGTTCCATGATTTTACAAACATCATTAATCATGGTTTTTCCTTCGAACAGATAATTATTTTCATCAATTTTTTTATGACTGGCTTCCTCATCGTCAAATTCATCCTTGATATCGCCAATAATTTCCTCCAGAATATCTTCTAGAGTAACAATCCCGCTGGTTCCTCCGAATTCATCTACTACAACCGCAAAGTGTATATGTTTTTGTTGGAACTCTTTTAACAGATCTTCAATAAATTTTTGTTCATGCACAAAAAAGGGAGGTCGCATGAGTGAATGCCATTCAAAATTCTCCGGTTCATTTAAGTGGGCCAATAAATCTTTAGTGTGGATCATTCCGGTTACATTATCCAAATCTTCTTTAAACACTGGTAACCGACTGTAGCGCCATTCTTTCACCTGCGCGATTAGTTCGGGAAATGAGGTATCATCGCTAATACCGTTCACATCAACCCGTGTTTTCATAATTTGTTTAACAGTAATATTGCCAAATTTTACAATTCCCTTGAGTATATTCTTCTCGTTTTCGGTGGCAGTATGCTGGGTGGTTAAATCAATGGCATGGTCTAGTTCTTCTAAACTAAAAGCGCCGCTAGATCGATGGGTGAGCTTAGTTTCTACCAAATCTGAATATTTTACCAAAAAGCGGCTTAACCGGCTACAGGTGTAATATACGATTTGAACTACTCCCCCAAAATCGTGGGCAAAGCGAATATTATTCTGGGTAGCCAGCACTTTAGGCATTACCTCTCCAAATAGCACCAGCATAAATGAAACAACCAGCACCTTAATTAAAAATTCTAACCAAACCCCATTAAAACTTTCGAAATTAAACAGGTTATCAATCAGTAAATTGGAGATGATGATGATGGATATATTTATAAAGCTATTGGCAATTAAAAGTGCGCCCAGTAATATTTTGGGCTCTTCCAACAATTTCACGATGCGTAAATAGGCAGGTTGCTGCTTCGATTTTAGCGTGTTCACATCCTTGTAGGAAAGTGAAAAGAAAGCAACTTCGGAACCTGACAATACAAAGGATAAAAAAAGCGACACAATCAGTACCACTACAAGAATGGTAGTACCCTGTGCCTGAATGCCCGAAAGTAGCACTGCATTTTGAAAAAACTGGTTAACCGGGTGGTGATCCAAAGTAGTTTTTTTAGTTATCAATCGCCGGCTGGCCGGCATTATCCCTTACAAATGTATTATTTCTATAGCAATCACCGAAAGAAGAACCCAAGGGTGTGGATATATAGTAGAATGAACCCGTTTTTATCGTAGGAGGGTAATTAAGGCATTTCAGTCGTTTCCATCCACTGATTAATAAATCGGGGAAAAGCCCGGTTTTTCAGCCGGTTAAGCGAAATCCACTGATAGTGCTGCAAAAAAGTAGGAATGGTTGTTAACTGGATGGTAATAAAATTACCCTTTATTTGCTGATGGGTAAGGCTTTGCTTGTATAAAGGGGAAATGGCCTCCAGTTGAAAAGTTCGTATACCCTGCCCAACAAGCCACTCGGATACCAATTGCTTATCCCATTCTACAGGCTTGTCTGTTTCCATTAAGTAATACTCAGATAAGTGTTGCCAGATATCTCCCGAGGTTCTTTCACGCACCGCCCGCTTTCCCTGATAGTCAAAAACCCAATAAGTAAAATGCCGCACAGAACGCTGAATACTTTTTTCCTTAACCGGCAATTGATGAACCCAGCCGTTTAGGCGGGCTGCACATTTCGTTTTCAGAAAACACTGGGCACAAAGAGGTTGCTGAGGTTTGCAGATTGTAGCCCCAAAATCCATAATTGCCTGATTATAATTGCCCGGTGCTGATTGATACAGCAATTGATTGGCCAAATCGGAAAAATATTTTTTTCCTGCCGTTGAATCGGTGGGCGTATGATTGCCAAAATAACGGGCCAATACCCTAAAAACGTTTCCATCTACTACCGCATAGGGCAGTTGAAAGGCAAAAGAAGCAATGGCAGCAGCTGTGTAAGGACCAATTCCCGGCAAATCGAGTAGCTGTTGATAAGTGGGGGGAAATTTTCCCTGGTAGGTTTTGCAAACTATTCGGGCGGTTGCCAGCAGATTTCTACATCGGCTATAATACCCCAATCCTTCCCAAAGTTTAAAAACGTCGGCATCCTTAGCAGCAGCCAGTCGATCAACGGTGGGATAGGCTTTTACTATTCGGAGATAATATTCCATACCCTGAACAACCCTTGTTTGCTGAAGGATAATCTCACTCAACCAAATTTTATAGGGATCTTTCTCCCCTTTCCAAGGCATTTGCCGGTTATTGCCGGAATGATGCCATTTTATGAGTCTACCCGTAAAAAAACGTACCCCAGGCAGCTCATTGGGGGCCATTTTCACGCTTGTTTTTGCAGACTTTATGCTAATCATATTATTTTATTATAGAATATTAAAAACAAAAATCAAGGATGAACGGATGAAGGGTATTTTTTTCTCTGTTAAAAGAATCTTTTAGGTTTACTTGTATATATCAAATAATTTGCTTTAATTTATATCAAATTGCATACTCATAAAAGATAATATATGAGAAAATCAGATTTAATAAATCAAATTTCAGATAAAACCGGCATACCTAAGGTAGATGTTTTGGTTACATTAGAAACTATGTTTAAAGAAGTGAAAGACAGTCTTGCACGTGGTCAAAATATCTACATACGTGGCTTTGGCAGTTTCATTACTAAAAAAAGAGCTGCTAAAATAGGCAGGAATATTAAGAAGAATGTAGCGGTAGAAATTCCCGAACATTTTATTCCTGCATTTAAACCAGCGAAAGAATTTGTTAGCGAAGTGAAATCTAAGCATAAGCAGGGTTAACTTTGCAAAAAAAACAGTGAACAAATCTCAGATTTTACTCCTGACAGGGGCAGGTATTTTACTCCTAGTGCTCTTCCTGTTTGGAAAAACCCATCTTCCCGAAAAAAATTTACCTGCTGTCGGCAATGCCTCAGAGGCACATAACCATCAGGATGAGTCGAATAACCTGATTGCTTCGGCCCGTAAAATATTGAAGCCTGGCCAACTAAATAGCCTACAATTAATTGAAAATCAATTAAATAAGGATAGCTCCTCGGAGAACAGGCTACATGTTTTTCATCAACTTTCGCGATTCTGGGCCGATTCGGCCGGTATTTTCGAAATGCAGGCCTATTATGCTGGAGAAGCATCTAAATTGGAAAATTCTGAAAAAAGCCTCACCTTTGCCGCCCGGCTGTATTTAGATAACCTACTAAGTTCCTCTAATCAACCGGAGTTACAGCATTGGTTAGCAGAAAATGCAAAAGCTCTTTTTCAGCGGACATTGAAAATCAATCCGGCAAACGATTCGGCACGGATAGGTTTGGGAGCCTGCTACATATTTGGAAACCTTTCCGACAATCCGATGGAAGGCATTTTGCCCATCCGTGAGATTGTTACCAAGAATCCGGATAATCTGTATGGCCAGCTGATATTGGGTTTGGGTGGAAAGCGGAGTGGCCAATACGATAAAGCGATTGAAAGATTTCAGCTGATTTTGAAAAAAGATCCGGCTAATCTGGAAGCCGCATTCAACCTGGCAGAATGTTATGAGTTGAAAGGGAACAAAACAGAAGCCATCAGGGCTTATGAGAACCTGAAGAAACTGGTAAAACGCCCTGATATTATAAAAGAATTTGATAACAGAATTAACGAGTTAAAAAAATAATCACCAATTTATTCATTAAAATACTCACTCTATGCCCTGTGGTAAGAAAAGAAAGCGTCATAAAATTGCTACGCATAAACGTAAAAAACGCTTGAGGAAGAATCGCCATAAGAAAAAAAATAAATAATTTTTTCTGATTCCTGCTTTTCCCCGCAGCTGCCAACCATAGCAGCTGCATTTTCGCACTATATAGTTTCCCTAATGTATATGCTTACCCTTGTTAGAGGGGTATATCGGTAATTATAATTAGTGTATTGCTTTAATAAAAGGCTATCGGGCTGGTGAGTTGCTTATAAATGCAGCCACACGTGAACAAAGAATTAATAATCAATGCAGTGCCTACGGGCGTTGAAATTGCATTCCTGGAAGATAAAAAGCTGGTTGAACTACACAGCGAAAAAACGGATGCCAATTTTGCCGTGGGTGACTTATATCTGGGTAAGGTAAAGAAGCTTACCCCTGGCCTAAACGCGGCATTTGTAGACGTTGGATTTGAAAAAGACGCCTTTTTACATTACACCGATTTAAGTCCTTACATCCGTTCCCTACTCAAATTTACCCAACTGGCTACCCAACTTAAAGAGGGACAAACTTTTGATTTCAGCAAGTTCACCATTGAGCCTGAAATTTTAAAAAGTGGTAAGATAAATGAAGTACTGAATGGCAAGCCGCCTGTTTTGGTTCAGATTCTAAAAGAGCCAATTGCTGCCAAAGGCCCCCGTTTAAGCTGCGAAATTTCCCTTCCCGGCCGCTTTGTGGTGATGACGCCTTTCAACGAGATTGTGGCGGTCTCTAAAAAAATTCATTCCGCAGATGAGCGGAAACGTTTGCATAAAATTGTAGAATCCATTCGCCCTAAAAACTTTGGGGTAATTGTACGTACAGCAGCAGAGGGTAAATCTACGGCGGAATTACACCAAGATTTACTTAGCCTTTCCGAAACCTGGAAAAACATTCAGGAAAAGCTGCGCAAAGCCACTCCTCCCGTTCGAATATTGAGTGAAGAAAATAAAACCACCAGCATATTAAGAGACCTGCTGAATGCCGATTTTAATAAAGTGGTGGTAAATGATAAAACCCTGTTTACCGAAACCCAGCAATATATTCAGCGCATCGCGCCGGATAAATTGGATATTGTAAGTTATTATCAGAATGGTTTACCCATTTTCGATCAGTTTGGGGTTACCAAGCAGGTAAAATCATCTTTTGGCAAAACAGTGAACCTACCCAGCGGAGCTTATTTAATTATTGAGCATACCGAGGCCCTGCATGTGATAGACGTAAACAGTGGATATAAAAGCGTAAGTAACAATCAGGAAGAAAATGCCCTGCAAACCAATCTGGAAGCGGCAGAAGAAATTGCCCGTCAGCTTCGTTTACGGGATATCGGGGGAATTATTGTGGTAGACTTTATAGATATGAAGCTGCCCGACAATAAGCGGAAGGTTCAGGAGGCGATGGAAAATTATATGAAAACCGACCGGGCAAAGCACTCGGTATTACCCATCTCTAAATTCGGTCTCTGCCAGATTACCCGCCAACGGATGCGCCCAGAAGTGAATATCAACACATCTGAAAATTGCCCCGTTTGCAGCGGAACTGGTAAAATCATGTCGACCCTTTTACTGGAAGACGAAATTGAAAAGAAAATAGCGTATTTGTCTACCCACAGCCATAAGAAGCTTATTTTATCGGTGAACCCAATTGTTCACTCCTACCTCACCAAAGGTTTCTTTACCTCCATTATTAAGCGCTGGAAGCGTAAATATGGCATATCACTCAAAGCCAAGGCGAATACCAACAATCATTTGGTAGAATATCGCTTTTTTAATGAGCAGGATGAGGAAGTAAAGCTATAATATCCCCTTTAGACATATTACATTCGTATTTTTTATCCTATTTTACTTAGGGAGCGCTATGCTCTCGGCAGTAATCTAGATAAAGCAGCATTTTTGAGAAATAAGATAGCCGCACAAAAAAGGGCCGTTTCTTGCGAAACGACCCTGTAAGGTATAAATCAGTTACTACAATTAATATCCTTCGTTCTGAACGAGATTCTTGTTTACATCCATCTCACGCTGTGGGATAGGCAATACAAGACGAGGACTGTTCCAGGCCGGTCCATTGGTAAAGTTAGATCCTGGCATAGATTCACGAAGCCGCTTACGATCGTGAAGATAGTGACCTTCGAAGGCCAGCTCCAGATCGCGCTCCAAAAGAATATTTGCCAAAGTGAGAGAAGCAGCAGGGATTTCAGGCAATGCTACCCGATCCCGAATGCGCTTAATATCGGCGGCAGGTGTAGCACCAACCGTAGTTCCCAATCTGAAATTGGCTTCAGCCCGCGTTATATATAATTCTGCTAAACGAATCACGGGTACGTGACCAAAGCGGTCGAGGTGCTTCTGTGTTAAACGACGATTCGTTACCACAAAGAAGGAACGACGAACATCCGTTGCTCCATGGCGATTAACCCAGGCGGTTTGAACATCCAAATCGCCACGACCAGCAGTACCTGGAATGCCTCCCACGGTTTGTCCGTAGTAAGTATTCAAACCATTGGTACCATCCTGTGTAGTAACACGCATATGGAATACATATTCACGGGGAGCTACACCACCAAAATTAATGTAGGTATAGTATAAATCGCGGAAATTGGGTGTAAGGCTGATACCTCTTCCTTCAAAATCCGTAATGGCATTGCTGGCCATATCACGGGCAGTTGCATAATCTCCCTGCATGAGGGCAATTCTAGACAGCTGAGTCCAAGCAGCCGACCTAGTTGCATAGTGCAGGTTGGTGGTAGGTAAAAGAGTAGCTGCTCTCTGCAGATCGGTAATAGCTCTACCATATACAGCAGCAACAGATGCACGAGCTGGATAGTTATCATCTTTTAACCCACTCACCTGAAAAGGCGTTGGCGTTAAAATAAGGGGAACCGCCAAGTTTGTTGAATTATCACCATCGCCCCAGGTTTTACCAAATAAACGAGCGAGCTCAAAATACAATGAACCTCGGATGAATAGGGCTTCTGCTTCTATCCTGTCCTTCTTTGAAGTTGACGAAGTAACCAAGTTCAGGTTGGCCAAAACCAAGTTACAAGAATTGATGGTACGATAGGCATTAGACCATAATGAGGCTGCCCATGCATTATCTTTTAAGATAAGGTTGCTGGTGGTAGTTACACTGGCGATTTCTAGCAAACCGGCAAATGATCCGCGGAAACGGAGATAGGCACGATTGGCATAGAGGTCAGCCATCAATTGGATGTCTCCACCATAAGAGGATGTGCTTTGCAAAGCATCGTAGGCACCAATTAACATACCATTTAGGTCGCTTTCTGTTTTCAATGCCTGCTCAGGGGGCAGACTTTGAAAAGGAACAATATCCAGGCGCTTTTCGCAGGCTGTTATCGAAAGCATCAGCATAGCTACCAGTGAAATTGTAAATAATTTATTTCTCATAAAATTCATATTAAGGTGTTCGTGATTTGATTAGAAACCAACATTGATACCAAACAAAATAGTTTTAGGTTGTGGAGGAGTATAGAAATCATTACCCTTCGCGATGTTGGAGTCGAAAGAATCTGCATTTACTTCAGGATCCCACAACGGATACTTGTTGGTGAAAGTAAGCAGGTTTAATGCCGAAACGTACAATCTTACGCGATCCAATTTTGCTTTCTTAACAATTTTAGAAGGCAGGTTGTAACCGAAGTTGATGGTACGGAGACGAACAAAAGAACCATCTACTATAAAACGGCTGCTGGGCTGGTTACCATTACCAAAATAATAACGGGCCTGAGGCACATTGGTGATATCACCGGGCTTTCTCCAGCGGTTCATCTGATCAGCGGTCTGGTTGTCTTCATAAATCATGTTAGCCATGGAATATTGTCCCATACCATAAACGTTCACGTCATTTCCAAAAATACCATTGAACTGAAAGGAGAAATCAAAACCTTTATAACTGAAGGTGTTGGTAACACCTGCAATCACATCTGGGTTGGGATCACCAATTATTTGCCTTTGTGCTTGGTTAAACTGAGAGTTGCTCAGTATAGTTCTGTCTAAAGAACCATCCGCATTTGTTGTGTTTTTGTAGAATTGAGCATCCCCATTAGCAGGGTTCACACCAGCATATTCTACACCAAAGAACACACCCAGTGCCTGGCCTTCCATTGCACGATTGGGTAGCCTACCAATACCACCTTCAATGATTTGACCATTGATGTTTAATACTCTATTTCTGTTGAAGGCAACGTTCAATGAAGTAGACCATTTGAATTCCCCTACCAAGTTCTGTGTATTCAATACAAACTCCACACCCTTGTTTTCAAGTGAACCAAGGTTACGCACCACTGAACCAAAACCAGTAGAAGTAGGAATATTCACACGCAACAACAAGTCGTCTGAACGACGGTTGTAATAATCGATCTCACCAGTAAGACGATTGTTAAAGAAGCCGAAGTCAAAACCAATGTCAAACTGAGTATTGGTTTCCCAGCGTAGATCGGGGTTACCAATCTGAGAAGGTGCCTGTCCTCCGACACCGGCATATCCTCTATCACCGGCAAAGAGCGCCAGTTGAGGGAAGTTACCGATTTCGGCATTACCCACGATACCATAACTGGCACGCAGTTTCAAGAAACTGAGCGGCTGGAAGCCTCTAAGAAATTTTTCATTAGAAAGTACCCAACCAGCTGAAACGGCTGGAAAGAAGCCCGAACGGTTGTTGGCACCAAAACGGGAAGATGCATCTACACGTCCGCTGAGTGACAACAAGTATTTATCGTTATACTTATAGTTGGCACGCAAAAA
This sequence comes from Sediminibacterium sp., assembly GCA_044337245.1. Classification (GTDB taxonomy): domain Bacteria; phylum Bacteroidota; class Bacteroidia; order Chitinophagales; family Chitinophagaceae; genus Sediminibacterium. The sequence continues at coordinate 68,667 of JBIINW010000001.1, forward strand.
GTACGATAAGAATGAGAAGGCCGATTGCGTGGAACTACCGCCAGAGATAGTGGCAGCACTGGCAATTTGCTGATAAGAATCAGAGGGGAAATCCAAACCTTCTACGAAGTTAGTTTTGGTAGTAGATTGCTGGTATTGCATACCAACTGTTGCATTGATATCACTTTTACCGATGGCTTTGGTAAAATTGAAATAATTGTTGGTATTGTAATTGGTAATAAAAGTACCTCTATTAGAACCAATACCTCGAGCTGCACGGGTTTGGTTTCTTACAGTTTGAGTCTGGAAGTACCCTTCTTCCTGCTGACTCATGATATCAACACCCAATTCAGATTGAAAAGTTAGTCCGGGCATCAATTTGATAGTAGCATACCCTGAGCTGAAATTTCGGAATGACTCAGCAGTGAACTTGCCATAGTCAATAGAAAGTTGCGGGTTATAATACATTGGTATGTTCGGGTCGCCAGGAGGTGTACCTGCTGGTAAACCAGCACCAGGTTGTCCTTCCGGAATAATATTAGGAGTCATGGGCATCAGAGCCACGCTCTGAAGTGGATTAGAAAAGGCATTGTCATCTGGCAAACGTCTATTGTAAGTACGGGCGAAATTGGTAGTTAACCCGATAGTGAGCCAATCATTGGCCTTATGATCAACGTTCATTCTGGCAGTCATTCTCTCAAGTCGGTTACCAATTATGATACCAGACTGATCAAGGTATTGCCCAGAAATAAAGAATTTAGTTTTTTCATTTCCACCGCTCATTTGCAGGTCGGCCTGACGATATTGTCCTTTCTGGAACACTACATCCTGCCACTCATAAGTTTTCTTTGGATCTTTCGTCCAGTTACCATAACTGAAATAATCCATCCAGTCTTTCACATATTGTGTTTCACTGAATGGGTCTGTTATAGGAGTGCCGTAAAAATCATCGATGTATTTAGCGCCTTCCTCAAGCAGTTCAGCATATTGCTCTGAATTAAGAAAAGGTACACGACGGCTAGACTGTGAGTTACCAGTTTGAACGTTCACCGTTACATTGGTTTTTCCATTTTTTCCTTTTTTGGTAGTGATCAGCACTACGCCATTGGCAGCACGAGATCCAAAAATGGCTCCAGCAGAAGCATCTTTCAATACTTCAATAGACTCAATATCATTGGAGTTCAAGTCTACCAGGGGGTTGGTAGCACCGCCATAGCTGCTCTGGCTAGAAACAGTTACGGGCACACCATCCACTACATAGAGAGGTTCGTTTCCGGCAGAAATTGAAGAGCTACCGCGCACGCGAACGCTGATTGCCTGACCGAGTTTACCACTCTGGCTGTTCACATAAACACCCGCAGCCTTACCTTGTAAAGCTGCATCTACTGAAGGCGTAGGCATAAATTCTATGTCCTTACCTTTTACACGGGCGATGTTTCCGGTTAAGTCTTTCTTAATTTGAGAACCAAATCCGGTTACAACCACTTCATTCAGTGATTTCACTTCAGAAGTAAGTTGAATCATCAGATTTCCGGAGGAAGCCGTTAATTGCTTGGCTTCAAAACCTAATCCAGTCACTACCAGTGTAGCGCCCGATTTTACATTTAAGGAAAAAGTACCATCATTAGCGGTATTCGTACCGTTTTTGGTTCCCCTTTCCAAAACAGAAGCCCCCGAAACCGGAACTCCCTTTTCATCCAAAACCTTACCGGTTATGGGCGTAGTTTGTGCAAATCCGCCAATAGCGAATATCATTGCACAAACGATCATAAGCATACTTTTTCTCATGTAGTTGGTTTTTAGTTAAAACATCAAGACTTATGTTTGACAATTAATATTTAAATAACGTTGCTTTAAATAATAAATCGTCGATAAACTTTAATGCGAATATAGGATATTTATTAAATTTCCGTTAACAAGCCTTTCACAAATAAAAAAATAATCCGGAAAAAGGCTAAACCAAACACATTAATTAATTTTAAATATATAGATCGCTTTAATTTTATCTCCCTTTCTCATATAATTTTTAGATCTTGACGAACATATTTATCGATAATATCCATATTTTGAGATTGCATACCCGAAGCTAATAACATTACTTTTTAAAAAGTATATGCACTCCGATATGCATATATTTTTACTTATACATAAAAAATAATTATTATTAAAATAAACTAATTTTATCAACAAACATATTCTTTAAGATAATCAATTTTTTATACATATAATAATTTTACGAAAGAGCTAATCTCTCATTGTACCCTCCTTCTTTTTCTATATCAACCCTATTCTACCGATTACTTGACCGCCCCAGATCTGATTTAGTCAGTTACATATTAATATAAAATATATTTGTTGTGCTATACAGATTAAACAGTACGTCTCGTAAAATTAATTTTGGAATCTAACCCATTATTGTAACTTAGTGGTAGAATTTAATGGGTTAGTAAGTGATTGGGTCAACAGCAATGTTGGCCCTTTTGCTTTGTATACATCGCCCGCATCTAAGCCAAATACAGCCTGCATTTACAAGCATCCTGCTGGCAAATTCAATTTCGAAATCGTACCCAAACACTACCTTTGAAAGATGAGTAAAATTAAAACCGCCTTCTTTTGTAATAACTGCGGATACGAAAGTGCAAAATGGATTGGAAAATGTACGGCATGTAACGAATGGAACACATTTACCGAAGAAATATTGGATAAAGGAAATAAAAATGCGGAGAACTGGAAAGACAATAGCGGAGAAAAAAGAATACACAAATCCATTGCGCTGCAAGAAGTGATTACCTCGCAAGATGAGCGTATCCTTACATCAGATTCTGAATTGAATCGAGTGTTGGGAGGAGGCATTGTTCCGGGAAGTATTGTGCTGGTTGCCGGCGAACCCGGTATTGGCAAAAGTACCTTGTTTCTCCAAAACGGCCTACAGCTAAAGGATTTGCGCGTTTTATATATCAGCGGAGAAGAAAGCGAACAGCAAATTAAAATGCGGGCCGACAGATTAGAAATTGCTCATGAACAATTTTTTTTATTAACCGAAACCGACACCGCCGTTATTTTCCGTGAAATAAAAAAATTGCAACCGCAGGTGGTAATTGTTGATTCCATCCAAACCCTGCAATCACCTTTAATTGATTCTTCCGCTGGCAGTGTTAGTCAAATTAGAGAATGTGCCGGTGAATTTCAACGCTACGCAAAAGAAACGCAAACCCCCGTTTTTTTAATTGGCCATATTACCAAAGACGGCGGCATTGCCGGACCCAAAATTCTCGAACACATGGTTGATACCGTGTTACAGTTTGAAGGAGACCGACATTATGCCTACCGCATTTTACGTACCCTGAAAAACCGCTTTGGAAGCACTTCAGAATTGGGTATTTATGAGATGACAGGAACCGGCATGCGGATAGTTGCTAACCCCTCCGAAATTCTGATTGCCCAGCGAGACCATGCCCTTAGTGGCAGTGCCATTGCAGCTACCCTAGAAGGTATGCGCCCCTTACTTATAGAAGTGCAGGCCCTGGTTACCCCCAGCGTATACGGAACCCCCCAACGTACGGTTACCGGCTTCGATTTGCGCCGGCTACAATTGCTGCTGGCAGTACTGGAAAAAAGAGGAGGATTTCAATTTGGTATGAAGGATGTGTTTGTAAACATTGCCGGAGGCATTCGGGTAGAAGATCCCTCAATCGATCTGGCCGTTATTTGTGCCTTGCTATCATCTTATGAAGATTTACCCATTCCCGACCTTACCTGCTTTGCCGGCGAAGTAGGATTAAACGGTGAAATCAGAGCCGTTAACCGCATTGAACAACGCATAGCCGAAGCAGAGAAACTGGGATTTCAAAAAATCATCATCTCTCCCTTTAATAAAAAGGGCATCGAAAAAATTGCCGGCAAAATGCAGGTGATAGCCCTGAGTAGTGTTGAAGATGTTTACCGACACCTCTTTTAGCTTTTCGTAGTAATACGGGTGTTTATTACTCAATTTTTTGCAAGGAGGATATTCGATTTTCGGGGATGAAAAAATTTGTACCTCAGTTCCTCCAACCTTTACTGCATTTATTGTATCCCCACTATTGCGAAGGCTGCCATACCGATTTACTAATTCGGGAATCGCTGTTATGTTCACGTTGCGAATTCAGTTTACCGACAACCGGATACTGGGATATTTCCGGAAATCCGGTTGAAAAAATATTCAGGGGACGCCTACCAGTTCAGGCAGCAGCAGCTGATTATTTCTTTACGCAAGATTCCTTACTGCAACACCTGATGCAATCGCTCAAATACAAAAACCTTCCCGAAGCAGGCAGATGGTTGGGTAAAAAAATGGGATACGCCCTGCAGAAAACAGATCGATTTACTTCAATAGATTGTATCATTCCATTACCACTACATCCAAAAAAGGAATTTATCAGAGGCTACAATCAGGCACAGCTGATTGCAGAGGGAATCAGCGAAGTTTGGCAAAAACCAATCATTCAAAACGCTGTAATCAGAAACCAATTTACCCGAACCCAAACCCATGAAAACAGAAACAGTCGCTGGAATAATATGCAGGGAGTTTTTTCAGTGGCACAGCCAGAAAAATTAGAACATAGGCATTGTTTACTGGTAGATGATGTGATTACTACCGGAGCTACCCTGGAAGCCTGCGGAAACGAAATACTATTGGTAAAAGGCTGCAGTTTGAGTTTGGCAGCGGCCGCCTATACAGCTATACAACCCTAATGATTTCATTTTTTAAAAACCTTTTGGGCAATTGATCGTTAATATAGTTGCACATAAGCTTACCTTTATTGAACAATTGCTCGGAATTTACCCCAGCTAATCAAAAATTTCAATCACACACATTTTACTTAATCAACCCACTAAAATATACATATGAAAAAGTTACTCACCCTTGCAGCCATTTGCTTGCTTTCAGCCTTTGTGATTCCCGAACAACCATCTATACATGGTTTTAAAGTAAAATCGATTGAGGGAAAAATGATTGATTTTGCCAGTTTTAAAGGAAAAAAAATTCTGATAGTAAACACAGCATCCGAATGCGGCTATACTCCGCAATACGAAGGACTTCAAAAATTATATGAGCAACACAAAGATAAATTGGTGATTGTGGGATTTCCGGCAAATAACTTTATGGGACAAGAACCCGGCACGGATACCGAAATCAATCAATTTTGCAAATCTAGATACGGAGTTACCTTTCCGCTAGCCAGCAAAGTAAGTGTAAAAGGAAATGATATGGCTCCCATTTACAAATGGCTTACCAGTAAAGCAGAGAATGGCGTGTTGGATGCCTCTATTTCTTGGAATTTTAATAAGTTTTTACTGGATGAAAATGGTAAAATGATTGCCTATTTTGGTAGTAAGGTGAAGCCAGACAGCGAAGAATTACTAAAGTACCTCAAATAATATTTTCTATCCAACTTTTTAATAAAAAGGGAGTCCGCCAGCGGATTCCTTTTTTTATGCTGAAAACCCTACTTTTACAACCCGGCTGTATAAAAGAATTCCGGTTCGAATGGTATGCTTTTTAGTGATGTGATTGGTTTAGGGGCCCTGAAAATGAACCTGACTGAGATGGTGAAAAAAAGCCGACTTAGCCATGCCCTTCTTTTTTTAGGTAAAGAAGGTAGCGGGGCATTACCGCTTGCTATGGCATTTGCCCAATATGTGGTTAGCATACCGGCAGCTGCACCCCTCGTTCCAGATTTATTCGGCAATCTAACCCCTTTAACATCCGATGGAGGATTCATTGCCCCTGAAGATATACCTACGCAGACTGCCTATCAACGCGCTGCCCAGTTGATGCATCCCGACCTGCATTTTACCTTTCCAGTATTTCCTAAAAAATCGGGCGATAAACCCATTAGTGATGATTATATCGCTGAATGGAGAGAATTCATTACTTCCTATCCGTATGGCAATGTGTACGACTGGCTGCAGAGTATTGGAGCAGAAAATAAACAAGGAAATATTACCGCAGAGGAATGTAACCGGATACACCATCAACTGAATTTAAAAAGTTTTGAAAGTGAAACCAAAGTAGTGTTGATTTGGATGCCGGAATACCTGAGAAAAGAGGGTAATAAATTGTTGAAATTATTAGAAGAACCCCCTACCCATACCTTGTTTATATTGGTGGCCGAAAATGAAGAAGATATATTACCCACTATTATTAGCCGCTGCCAGTTAATAAAGGTTCCCGCTCCCGACTCGCATGAAATTGAAGCCGCCCTAATTCAAAGAGCAGGTGCCGACCCAACCCGTGCAGCCCAGATTGCCGGAATTTGTGAGGGCAATTACCGCGAAGCCCTACAACTATTGCAACATGCCGAAAACGACTGGAATAGTTTACTACGGGAATGGCTAAATGCTACCATGAAAGGTGGACCCGTACATCAATTGAAATTTGCCGAAGAGATGCACAAAATGGGTAGGGAAAAGCAGAAACAGATGTTGAAATACTTTATACATCTCCTCGAGCAAAGTATCCGAATCAAAATTATGGGCATCCGACAGGTAAAGTTGGGCGATAATGAACGAGATTTTGCCGAGAGATTGAATAAAATAACATCGGTTAGTCAGCAAGAAGCCATCGTAAACGAGCTGGAAAAAGCCATCTATTATATTGAGCGGAATGCCCATGCCAAATTGCTGTTCCAGGCCCTTAGTATTAAACTATTCTATATCATTCAACACAAATCCGTACTTTTGGTATCGTGATGGGGGGCTATCCAAATGGAGAAACCTCTTTAAAACGCATTAGTGAGCAGGAAAAGTGTCGATTTTGCCGATGAATTTACTTCGTTAGTCCGCCAAAGGCGGAAAAACAACATATACCAAAATCCGGTTGATTTGTTACCGGGGGCAGCCATGGAAAACTTCCTGGTTGGCCATATTGGTGGATTCTTACAGGCAAATTGGCTGTTCCCTCTCTTATTTACTCACGATTAAACTACTACGCATATGGGTTGCGGATCATGTGGCACGGCATCAAACGGCAAACCCGGCGGTTGCAAAAGCAATGGCGGATGCAGCTCTGGCGGTTGTAACCGACTGAATGTACACGACTGGTTACTCAATTTGCCCTATCACGATCCGGAAAGTAGTTGTAAAGTGATAGAAGTATCTTTTCAACAGGGCAGTCGCAAAGATTATTACAGAAATACTACCCTACACTATTTTGAAAAAGGTGAACGCGTTACCGTAGAAGGGGTAGGCGGTTTTGATGTGGGTGAAGTAAGCCTAACCGGAGAACTGGTGCGTTTGCAACTTAAAAAGAAGGCAATTGATGAGTTTAGTCCAGATATAAAAAGAATTCTGCGCTCCAGCGGCGAGCGGGATTTAGATTTGTTCAACCAGCAAAAAGCCCGGGAAAGAGAAGTATTGGCCAGAAGCCGGGCCGCCGCGCGGCAGTTGAAACTTCCCATGAAATTGAGTGAAGTGGAAATTCAGGCAGATGGTAAAAAAGCTACCTTCTTTTATACTGCCGACGACCGGGTTGATTTTCGTGAGCTAATCAAAATATTTGCAGCCGACTTTAAGCTAAAAGTTGAAATGCGCCAGATTGGTATTCGCCAAGAAGCCGCTAAAGTGGGAGGTATTGGTAGTTGCGGACGGGAACTGTGTTGCAGTACCTGGCTGAATGATTTTAAGAGTGTAAATACCACGGCTGCGCGTTATCAGAATCTGTCTATCAACCAAACCAAACTGAGTGGACAGTGTGGCCGATTAAAATGTTGCCTCAACTTCGAATTAGATACTTATCTGGATGCCTTACAGCAATTTCCAGATTATGCCGATACCTTAGATACCGAAAGCGGTACCGCCCATTTGATTAAAAAAGATATTTTCAAGAATTTGATGTGGTATGTGCTACCCAACAATACCAAACATTTTCCGCTAACCATTCAGCGGGTAAAGGAGATTAAGCGGATTAACCGCGAAGGACAGAAAGTGGCCGAATTAGAGCCCGTTGAAATCACTTCAAGTAAAATTAAAGAGGAAGAGCCGGCTTTTGTGGATCTGGTGGGTCAAATCAGTTTGCGTACCCTTGAAAAAAATGAGCGTAAAAAGCGCGACCGCGATCGACAAATGCAACAAAACAGACCGGGAAATAAACCCATGGGTGGTTCTTCGGGTGGTAATCGCAATGCAGCACCCCCCAATAGAGATCGCGGAGATCGCGATCGTGGAAGAGGAAATCAGGGACCCAGCAGAAATCGCCCCCCACAATCTCCCCAAAACAACCGACCTCCGGCTGGTCCGCGAAACAACGACGGGAAGGGACAGGCGTAAGCTAACTGTATTTCATTAACGGATTGAAATCCGTTAATTCAAAATCGGGCGAGGCTTCGCCTCTTTATTGCCATCTGTGATTATGCAGGTAGGAAAATTAATAACGTGGTTCCTTCGATGGTTACACGCTGCTTTGCAGTAATGGAGCATTTTTTATTAAGTTGTTTGGTAACCTGTTTATTAAAAAACTGATACAGGGTTATCTCGTACAGCTATATTCTTCTATAGCTTTTCCATTTCGGAAGCGGCAAACTCCATCAGTGTTTTAATATACTCGGGAGAAAGATCAAACGACAGTCCGGCTGCCTTATACAACTCCGGCAATGTTTTGGTACCCCCCAAGCTAAGTGCCTGTATATAATGTTCGAGGGCCGCAGTTGGATTTTGTTGGTACTGCATCCAAAGGCCTATTGCACCTAATTGCGCAATGCCATATTCAATATAATAAAAAGGTACTTCAAACAAATGAAGCTGACGCTGCCAGCCAATGGCACGGTAGGACTCTAATCCGTTTACGTCCAATTCGGGACTAGAAAATTCTTGCACAATTTCCATCCAGCGACTGGTTCGTTCTTCGAGGCTATGATTGGGATGTTCATATACCCAATGCTGAAATTTATCAATAATGGCAATCCAGGGGAAGATGGTAATGGTTCTCTCCAGCTGATGTTCTTTAGCGCGTTTGAGTTCTTCGGGATTATCGAAAAACACTTCCCAGTGTTGCATGCTGATTAATTCCATCGCCATACTGGCCACTTCAGCAATCTCCATGGGATATTCCTTAAAAGCCTGCAAAGCCAGTTCGTGTGTGAGAAAAGAATGAATGGCATGGCCTCCCTCATGTAACATAGTAGTTACATCACTCATTTGCCCTGCTGCATTCATAAAAATAAAAGGGGCTCCTGATTCTGCGAGTGGACAATTATATCCGCCCGGTGCCTTGCCCTTCCGGCTTTCTAAATCAAAATGATTCAGCTCCTTCATCTTACGCAGGCAGTTGGCAAAATAGGGATGCACTTTTTCGAAACACTGTACCGATTTTTCATACAGTTCCTCTGCACCCGAAAATGGCCGCAGAGGTGCAATACCGGCAGGCTCTGCTTCAATATCCCAGGGGCGCAACTCGGCTAAGCCTAATTTCGTTCGCTTCTTACGATAGATACTGTTGATAAGGGGCATTACATGCAGCTTAACTGCTTCATGAAATTGAAAGCAATCATCCTTGGTATAATCAAATCGGCCCAGCTCTACGAATTTATAATCCCGATAATTTTCAAAATCTGCATTGGCAGCTACTTGCTGTCGCTTATTAACCAAACTACTATACAACGAATGTAATGCGTCTTTATCTTGCAAACGCCTGTCTTGAATTTTTCGGTATACTTCTTCTCGCAGCGAACGATCATGACTTTCTAAAAATGCCGCGGCCTGTTGTAGGGTATATTCTTTTCCGTTTACTTCAACCGTCATTTTACCGGCAATCACGGCATATTGTTGTTGCAGTACACTAAGTTCGGCTTGCAGGGGAATATTGGCTTCCCGAAATAAAGTAATGCTCTTTTTTACAGAACGGAGATAGGTATAATACGTGTCGGTATCTAATTGGGCTGTAAACGGACAATCAATCAGCATTCGGTTTAACTGATCGGCAATCGGCTGAATGCGGGGTTGAATCTCCATACAAAAATAATTGAAGGAGGCTTCCAGTTCAGGATCTTCGGTATTGCAGGTCATTTTAATCTGTCGCCAGCAAGCATCTTCACTTACCACAGCTTCCAGCTCACTAATTTTTTTTAACCAGTCGGTTAGTGCTGGAACTGATTCGAGGGGCTGTTGGGCCAGTTGCAGAAAATAGGGTTCTAGGGATGCCCAGTCAGTAACCGTAAAATTTTCCGGTAAAAAATGTCTTGGCTCCTTTTGTATATTGGCGTTTAAAGTCATACTATTTGCAATTTGAACCACAAAGTTAACTTACTGCGGTAATTTCTTTTAAGAAAACATGTAAAGGGGTAGATAGTACCTGAAATGCAAAAAAGGGTGAAAAAACCCGGATTCGCTTCGTATTTTTACGGTTTAGGATAAAGTAGCGAATGTGGGAAACCTGATACAATTATTACCGGATCATATTGCCAACCAGATAGCAGCGGGGGAAGTTATTCAACGACCTGCCAGTGCGGTTAAAGAATTATTAGAAAATGCCACTGATGCCGGGGCTACGCAAATTCAATTGATTGTTTCTGACGGGGGGAAATCGTTGATTCAGGTAATCGACAATGGTAAGGGCATGAGTGAAACGGATGCCCGTATGGCATTTGAACGCCATGCCACTAGTAAAATTCGCCAGATAGACGACTTATTTCGCATCAATACTATGGGATTTAGGGGGGAAGCGCTGGCTTCCATTGCTGCGGTGGCACAGGTAGAACTAAAAACCCGACGCGAAGAAGATGAACTCGGTACCCGGTTGGAAATAGAGAACAGCAAAATTATTGTTCAAGAGCCCTGCGCTTGTTCGGTTGGTACACAAATCAGCATGAAAAATCTTTTTTTCAGTGTACCGGCGCGTCGAAATTTTTTGAAGAATAATGCGGTGGAAATGCGCCACATTATAGATGAGTTTATGCGAGTAGCTTTGGCATTTCCGGGCCTAGCTTTCAGTTTAACCAGTAATGGTCAGGAAGTATTTCATTTAGAACCCGGCAGCCATAAACAAAGAATCATTCAACTACTGGGCAACGCATACCAAACTAAACTGGTTTCTGTAAATGAAGAAACCGATTACATGAACATCCATGGATTGGTTGGCAAGCCCGAAACGGCGCGTAAAACCAGGGGTGATCAGTATTTTTTTGTAAACAACCGTTTTATCAAAAGTGCCTATCTGAATCATGCAGTGAATACCGCTTTTGATAATTTACTGCCCAAAGACAGTTTCCCCACTTACATTTTATATATAGATTTAGATCCGGCGCAAGTGGATATTAATGTTCATCCCACTAAGCAGGAAATTAAATTTGAGGATGAAAAAATCATCTATGCATTTGTACAAGCAGCAGTAAAACATGCCTTGGCACAATTCAGCGTAGCCCCCTCACTTGATTTTTCATTGAATGCGGGTATTCAACAACTGGATGCCATCAACCGGCCATTTACCGAAGAGAAAAAAGAAGCTACGGCAAGTAGTTCGCTCTATCAAACATTCAGCAAAAAAAATCAGGCACACTTTATCGAAAAATCCGGTGATGCATCGTTGAAAAACTGGAAAGAGTTTTTTACCCCTGCGAGCTCAGATACAATTCAATCAGTAGCTCCCAATGCAACCCACCTTTGGCAAAAAGAAAATTCAGATGCCCCTGCTGGTTCAGGTATTCAAATTGTATATGACATTCCATTTGTGCAACTGCACCAAACCTATTTGCTGGCCACAACTCGGGATGGATTTATGGTAATTCACCAACAACTGGCACATGAAAGAATCCTGTACGAAAAATACGGCCAGTCCGCCCATGGGCATCAAATGGCTACGCAAAAAAGTTTATTTCCGGTATCACTTACCCTAGCTGCAGCAGATGCCGCCTTACTAAATGATTTGCTTCCCGATCTGGCCCAAATTGGCTACCAGATAGAAAAAAATGACCAACACCTTTTTGTAATACAGGGAATTCCCGCAGATATTTTGCCGGGCAATGAGCAAAATGCCATTGAACTTTTACTAGAGCAGTTTAAGCATTTCAGCAGCGAGATTCAATTCAGCAAAAGAGAAAAAATTATCCGTTGCATGGCACGCCAACAAGCCATCAAAGCTGGTAGAACCTTAACTTCCCGTGAAATGCATCTATTGGTAGAAGAATTATTTACCTGCAATAGTCCAAATATCAGTCCCTCAGGTGCAGCTACCTACTTATTATTCAATGGCGATTATTTAACCCGGATGTTTGGTAAGTAGTGATGGTTTAAAGCAATCAATACTTATCAATTAACCCGGTAAGAAATTTTTCAATCGTTTTTCTCACTTCGCCGGCAGAACGTTGATGGGCATTTACCAGCACAGAGAAGATCAGCGTTTTTCCTTTTCGGGTAAGCAGATACCCACTAAGGGCAACATGATTACTAAGGGTGCCGGTTTTGGCATATATACGCCCTGCATAGTTAGTATATAAGCCACTTAAAGTTCCTTCATTACCAGTAGGCAAAATGGCGGTAATTCGTTTCCAATCAAATCCAGATTTCATCGCTTGCAATACGGCAATAAAATCTTGAGGAGTAAACAAGTTATAGCGACTCAATCCACTGCCGTCTACCCACTTGGGTTTTTGTGGCAAAAAATTTAAATCATTGTTCAGCAAACTATCTACAACCATTTTGGTATTCATTACAGCAAAACGTTCATTGCTTACCATCAGCAAGAACTGTTCGGCAAAAAAATTGTCGCTTCGGTGCATCATGGTCGACAATACTGAATCGGTAGGCTGAGACTTGATGGTTACCACATCGGGCCAGCGTTCTAGCCTAAATGCAGGAGATTCAACGGTTGTATGCAGTGTATCGGCAAGTATTTTCGCCAGATGGGCAGCGGTTCCTACCCGAAAGGGCATGGCCGATTGCTGAAAAAATTTATTAGCAGGAACCATATAAAATGAATCACTGCCTAACGAACGAGTAATGGAAAATTTTCCATCCGCCGGCAGCGATTGTGCAGGTAGCATGCCAGCGGGTATGGTAGTAATGCCTGCTGTATTTTTTTGAAACTGCGCCAAGTTACCATATACAGGAAATACAGATCGCTCCGGCATATAATCACTGGTATAATCGTCCCATGCCCAACCGGCACCCAGTGCTGGCTCTTTCCAGTTACTATGGGAAAGTAAAATTTTGTTTTGTTGCTTCAAAAAATGATAGGCGGGCTGAAATGCATATTCGCTGAGGAGAAAAGTTGGATCGGCATTTCCTTCTACTTCCACCACGCCCGTTCCCTTATCTACATATCGCAAAGCAGTTAAACTATCTCCTAAATACCGCAGGGCAGCATAACAAGTAAACAATTTGGTATTACTGGCCGGCACAAAATATTTATCCCCCTGATAGTTGTATAGATATTCACCGGTGGCCGCATCCATTATAGAGATGCCTACATGAGCAGGGGCCATAACGGATTGTTGCAATACTTGCTGTTGAGCATCCCTGCTTATTTTACTGTTGATACTACAGGCATTCAACAAAAGCAAACAGAGTAAGCTTATAAGGTTACTACTATTTCGCATATGATCAAATATTAGTTATCTGCCACGCAAATTGCAGGCAATTATTAAATATACGAATTGATACTGGGAAAACAACCTCAACTCCGCTCAACCGCTCTCAGCCAGGCTTCGGGAATGTCATTGTTACAGGCGGTTAGATAGTCCTGATAACTGCAGGCTACATACTTTTTCTCGCTTATCTGCATCCACCAACGGCCAGAGCGTTTACTCTGCAAGAAAGTAGTAGAAACCTCTGCAAAAGCCATATTAAAATGATTGAATTCATGGGTATGTTCTAGGTGGGCTTCTTCTTTTCCACTACGAATTCCATCCATCAGGTACCAGATCATTTGCGCCATTTGTTTGGCAGTCATGGAGTGAACGTCATTTCCCGGATCGTATCCATACAATCCGATGCTGCTGCATTGGCGGCTCATTCCGGCATATTGCAGTAGGGTGCAGGCTTCTTCGCCGGTAAATCCGTTGGGAGTTATCCGATTTGCAGGCGCATGGGCATGTTGAATTGCCGCTATATCAAAACTTACGAAATGACTATTCCGAATAGCAGGCTCAATTTGCTCGATAGCTTCTTTCACTTTACCTACGCGAAAACAATCAAACCGAAGCTTATCAATCATTTCCAACATATCGGGATGCATAAAATAGCTTTGAAATCCAATATGTGTATAATGACGAAGATGATTAGGCAAACCGGTAAACATGTCTACTAGAAAAATATCCTCCGGCAACACGCCTTCCATATCAAGATCAATTTTCGCATCAATTACCGTAGCATCAACAATGCGATTCAAATCGCCATAGGCCTGATACTGAGCCAAGGTATTATCATGAGAGCCTCCAACAATCAAAACTTTTTTTCCGGCCTCAACTAACTCTTTCACTACGGTTTTCATGGCAGCATAACTATCCTGCAGCGAAGAACCAGTCCGAATATTTCCCAAATCGGCCAGTTTCACATCTGAATGCCAGTGAAATAATTGATAGAGTTCTTTTCGTATACAATCCGCGGCATTGGAAGGTTGTTTACCGGGACCCGCCCCCCGCATTTCGCAACAACCCACCAAAACCAAATCGGCAATGCTGATGTCGGGAATAGCAGTTTCATGCAAAAGTATATGCCTACCTAGCTGATTGTCTTTAAATCCTTCATCCTCCATGATGGATGCGACTGAAATTGGGGTAAGAAAATCGGCAAGGGCATCAAAAGACATAAAATATATTGAATACTCTTAACGAAAAATTAGTCAATATATTGCCTGAAACCTCCTAAAAACGGGTACTTTCCTCCCCTCCTGATTGTTCGGAAGTAAATCGGTAGCCTACGCCTCTAACGGAATGAAAGAATCGGGGTTGACGGCTATCCCGTTCGAAATATTTGCGAAAATTTAAAATAAAGTTGTCGATGGTTCGGGTGGTTGGATAAACCTGGTATCCCCATACCAATTGTAAAATTTTTTCCCGAGGTACTACTTCCTGCTGATGCTCAATTAGTAATCGAAGAAGCATGATTTCTTTTTTACTCAGGCTTAGTTCCAGCCCTGCAAAATTGATTGCCTTTTGGGCTGAAAAATAAATAGTGTTGCCGCCAAACTGAAAGGTATCCGGCAGCGATACCAACTGTTGGGATTTGTTATTTTTTTCAATCAGCTTCCCAATTCGTAAGAGCAGTTCTTCTAAATGAAAGGGTTTGGTAAGATAATCATCAGCCCCCAGCCGAAGTCCCCTCACTTTATAATCACTCGAATCTCGTGCACTCAAAATTAAAATAGCCACTTCGCGGTTTTGAAGTCGGATGGCTTCGGTAGCACTGATGCCATCCATTTCGGGCAACATCACATCCATTATTATTAAGTCGAAATGAGCTTGCTCACATAAACGAATTGCCGAAGCACCGTCGGAAGTGCAGGTTACTTCATATCCCTCCAACTCGAGATTGAGTTTGAGGGCTTCTTGAAGATGTTCCTCATCTTCCACCAATAATATTTGTGGTTTAGGATGCATAAATAATTGGAAAAAGAACAGCGAAACGACTGCCCCCGGTTACCTGATTTGTAACAGTGATAGTAGCACCATGACTTTCAGCAATTTTTTTACAAAGATACAGTCCCAGTCCGGTTCCCTTTTTTTGTCGGGTCCATTCACTTCCTGTGCGGTAAAATTTTTTAAAAATATTCCGCTGCTCACCTTCTACAATTCCTGGGCCCTGATCGGAAACGGAAACTTCCCAGCCATCGGTCAACCGTTGAAGAGCTACTTCAATGGGTTTTCCGGCGGGGGAATATTTGATGGCATTTTCTATCAGATTATTCATCAAAATCAACAGCAGCCATTCTTCCCCTAATACAGTAATATCCGAATCAGCATCGAATATAATTTGGCTATTAGTAAAGCGAGCCCGATTTTCTTCCACCGATTGCTGCAATATATCCGACAGGTTTACCGGCATGGCGGTGGCACGATACATTCCACTATCGAACTGCGAGGCCAGCAAAATATTACTGCAAAGGGTATTCAGCCGATTCGTTTCTACTAGGGAATTATTCAACAGTTTTTGTTGGGTAGCGGTATCGAGGGTTCTTTTTTGTAAGGTTTCTAAATTTAATTGGGTGATGGCAATAGGCGTTTTGAGTTCATGCGAAATGGCCATCATCAGATTTTGTTGCTGCTCCGAAAGGCGAAATTGGCGGCGGGTAGCTCGGAATACAAAAACTGCTCCTACCAATATTAAAGCGAGAAAAGTAAGACCCTCAGCTATGTATTGGACGGTTTTACGATCAGCATACCGCTGAATTTCCTGCAAGGGTGCGGGGTGATTTTGCGAGGTGCCAGGAACCTGTTGTAACCGGATTTCTTCAATCAGTCGATTTTGTTTTTCCAGTGCAAAAAACCAATAGGCCAGCGCCAGTATCATATAAAAAAGTAAGGCCCAGAAAATAATGCTTAATATATTTCTCTTAACGGGGCGATGAGTAAGCGATATCATGGAACAGATTTTTCTACCCGCAAGCCCGCCTGCAATACTTTCTGAAGGGGATCTTCGCGCATGATTTGTCGCAGAACAAAAGTGTATTCACCAGCCACCAGCCTAATGGGTTGTTGGGTGATGCGAACCCGATGATCAAACACATCATCCATCCCAACCCCCTGCCATCCTTTTTTATTATCGCCCAGGGTTAGCATAACCGTTTGCTTTTTGAGGGTATCGCCCGGTGCACGGGTGCCTACCTCCAGCCAGAGATTATTATAGTGATAGGCATCTTCGTGCCGAATAATTGTATAAATATGATACCGGGCTGCAGTATCCGTAATCTGAAAGCGAAAAACACAAGAATCACCGGATGCCCATTCGTGGGTTGGGAATGGACGTATCTGCTCATACACATTCAGCTGACGGCAGGCGGCGAATGAGCCCAACATAAACATCAACCCTATCAGTTTTTTCAAATTAACCCGATTTTATGCAAAGATAATAGCTGGCACCGCAACCTGTACAGCCCGAATTCAAAAATCAGAGAATATTCAACACCTGTTCCTTGGCTTTTTCCAGCTCATCCTTCATTAATATAACCGCCTGCTGAATTAACACATCATTGGCTTTGGAACCAGTTGTATTAATTTCACGCCCAAACTCCTGCAGTATGAAGGATAATTTTTTGCCCTTTGCAGCTTCGGCATCTGACAAGATCGAACGGAAATAATCACAATGATTTTTCAGGCGAACCTGCTCTTCACTGATATCAATTTTCTCGATGTAATAAATCAATTCCTGCTCTAAACGATTCGAATCATAATTTTCCTTCCCCACCTGCTCTTCTAAAAGTTTTCGAAGATTGTCTTTTACCCGAACCCGCCGCTGGGGTTCAAGGGTGGCTATCAAATTCTGTTGTTCCTCAATATTAGCAACCCGCAATAACAGATCTTTTTCTAAAGAAGCCCCTTCGTTTAAACGGTGCTGGTTTAACTGACTAATGGCATCCGCTAAAACCAACCTGAATTTTTCCCATTCTTCGGGAGTAAGCGTTTCCGTGGTGGGCACAATTACTTCGGGTAGTTTGAGTATAGTAGACAATATATCTCCCGTGGCAATTGATAAATCGGCTGCCAGTTTGGCTACCGGCTCGTAATACGATTTCGCCAATTCGGTATTGATAGAAACGGGCTTGGATGCGCCATTCATTTTAATTTGAATGATACATTCAACACTACCCCGCAGCAATCCTTCCAACAACTTATTACGGATATCAAACTCAAAGGGTTTTAATAAAGCAGGGAGGGTAAGCCGCAGGTCGAATTGCTTGCCATTGAGTGAGCGGATTTCTACCAGATAGTTTTTATCTCCAATCGTTTGCTCTGCCCTTCCAAAACCTGTCATTGAATACAACATATACTATTTCAAATTATATAAATGAAGCAAAATCCCATCCTCCTGTTGGAGTGTGAGAAGAACATCCCAGATTTAATTCTGAAGACCAACAATCGATTACCTGATGGTTTTACCGCCGAATTTGGCTGATAAACAGGCACTGGCCAAAGAAGTAAATTACCCATTTCGGATACCGAAATGCGTGCAGAAATGTTTGGTAACCGACAAGGTACAAATTTTACCAATATGCTGCTATTTTTGCAGTCGGATACCCAATGCCGGATAAATGTATTAATTTCTCGCTGCAGCTATGATGTACGATTCAAACACCCTACAACAACTCACCCGCGAAACGGAGCGACTATTGCCGCAGGCGCAATCAACGCCCTTTTGTGCGGATGAAAAAGACATGGCCCTTCTGCGGGATATTTTACATTTTCACGAACACCGGTATTATGTGCTGAATGCGCCATTACTTGCAGATTACGAATACGATCAGTTATTTAAATGGCTGGTAGCCACAGAACAGCAATTTCCAGAAAAGCGTACCCCCGACTCACCTACACTTCGAATAGGCAGCAGTTTAAATAGTCAGTTTCAAACCGTAGCACACCTGGTGCCGATGCTCAGCTTAGATAATAGCTATCAGCCGGAAGATTTGAAAGACTTCAATCGCAAAGTATTGGAACTATCAGGCGCTACCCAGGTAACTTACTGTGTAGAACCTAAATTTGATGGTGCCAGTATTTCGTTACTCTATGAGAACAACCGATTAACCCGCGCTACTACCCGGGGAGATGGCGTGGAGGGAGAAGAGATTACACAAAATATTCGCCAGATACGTTCGATACCGCTGCAAGCATCCTTTTCCGATTTTGGCATTAAACAGATTGAAATTCGGGGGGAAGTAATTATGAGCAAGCAGTCATTTGATGCTTTCAACCGCGAGCTAAGTGCCCAGGGTTTGAATGTGTTGGCCAACCCCCGAAATGCAGCAGCCGGAAGCCTACGGATGAAAGATACCCGAGAAGTAGCCCGGCGCAAATTAGATGCCTTTTTGTATCATATCAGCTATGTGTTACTGGATGATTCGAATAGCACCCAAGTACAAGCAGCCGTAGCAAGGGGTAAACAGAAGCTGGCTACCCATAGTGGCAGCTTAGAATTATTATGGGAACTGGGCTTACGCTCTCCGGAAAAAGAAAAACGCGTATTCGAAAATATCGATCAGGTAATTAATTATTGTGCCGAAGCAGAAGCCGGGAGAGATAATTTACCTTATGAAATTGATGGGATGGTAATTAAGGTAAACAACATCGATTTGCAAGATCAATTAGGCATGACTTCCCATCATCCCCGCTGGGCCATTGCGTATAAGTTCAAAGCTCGGCAAGCCACTACCCAACTATTGGGTGTTGAATTTCAGGTTGGCAGAACTGGGGCTGTTACGCCGGTAGCCAAACTCGCGCCCGTTGCGGTGGGGGGAGTAACCATCTCGAGTATTTCTATCCACAACGAAGAATATATCCGCGAAAAACAATTGATGATTGGAGACCGGGTATTGATTGAGCGAGCAGGAGATGTGATTCCCCAGATTGTTCAGTCGCTGCCAGATCTAAGAAACGGTTCCGAAACAGCCATTCAATTTCCAACTAATTGTCCGGTATGTAAAAGTGAATTGTTCAAAGAAGAAACCGAAGCAGTATGGAGATGCATCAACATTGAATGCGAAGCACAGGTGATTGAAAAAATCATACACTTTGTTAGCAAAGATGCCATGGACATCAAAAGCTTTGGAGAAGCGAATGTGAGAAAGTTTTATGAAATGGGTTTGCTGAAAGATATACCAGGCATCTACACCCTGCCACTTGATAGGGTAGCCGGTTTGGAAGGATTTGGAAAGAAGAGTATCGACAATCTACAAGCGGCTATAGAAGCATCGAAACAACAACCCTTACACCGACTCATTTATGGGTTGGGTATTCGGTTTGTTGGAGAAACTACTGCCAAAACACTGGCCAATCCTGTTACCCATTTATTAGATTACCGGAATATTTCGGAAGATCAATTAATGGCGCTGGAAGATGTTGGCAAAAAAGTGGCCGCCAGTATCCATGCATTTTTCAGTAACCCACAGAATATTGAGATGCTGGAACAACTAGAAAAACTGGGGGTTCAGCTGGTTAATCAAAAAAAGGAAGTACCAGCTTCCGGAGCGCTTACGGGAAAAAGTTTTTTGTTTACCGGTACCCTCAATCAATTCACCCGCAAGCAAGCCGAGGAGATGGCCGAAGCACAGGGAGGTGTGATTGTGGGAAGCGTAAGTGCCAAATTGAATTATCTGGTAGTTGGGGCCGATGCCGGCAGTAAATTAGAGAAAGCAAAAAAGATAAATACCATTCATGTTATTTCCGAGGAGGAATTTATTCAGTTGATACAGACCACACAAAATAATTCACCCGCCTAATCCAAATACCATGATACAACCTGCTACGCTGCGGTTTATAAAAGAATTGACCAAAAACAATCACAAAGAATGGTTCAACGAACACCGAAAACAATACGAAACCGCAAAACAAAATTTTCGTGAGCTGGTAGAATTGATTATTAGGGAACATAGTAAAAAAGACAATAGCCTCGCTTCGCTCAGTTCGAAAGATTGTATGTTTCGGATTAACCGGGATGTTCGATTCAGCAAAAACAAAGCTCCCTATAAAACCAATTTTGGCGCAAGTATTCAGGCCGGGGGAAAAAAGTCTATGTTAGCCGGTTATTATTTTCACTTAGAGCCGGGAGGTAAAAGTTTTGTTGGGGGCGGATTATATATGCCGGAGGCTGCCCAACTGCAGAAAGTTCGCCAAGAAATTGATTACAATTGGAAAGAGTTTACGGGTATTTTACAGGCAAAGCCTTTTATAAAAACTTATGGAAGTTTAGAAAAAGGGGAAGGAATGGCACTTATTCGTGAACCTAAGGGATATGAAAAAGATAATCCTGCTATTGAAATGCTGAAACTGAAAAGTTGGGTGGCGACTGCTCCCTTATCCGACAAACAGATTTTGCAAGCAGATATACCAAAAATTATTTTGCATTCATTTTCAGTGCTGCAACCCCTGCTGGTTTTTCTTAATAGATCGTTAGCAGATGACTGATAACCTTACCATTATCTTTCTGCAATAGTATCGTATAAAGTTCGGAAGGCAGCAGGTATATATGCAATTACATCCGTTGCCAACTTTCATAAGCAAAAGCAGCTGAGCCAATAGGTGTACAAAGTGGTAATGGCATAACTTATTACATCTTACCCTTCTTTTTTAGCATACTAGAGCAACCCGTTGGCCATCATATATTCTGCAATCTGAATTGCATTGGTAGCAGCACCTTTTCTCAGGTTATCACTAACAATCCAAAGGTTGAGGGTGTTGGGTTGCGTTTCGTCGCGACGGATTCTTCCCACAAACACTTCATCTTTTTCATGCGCCCATAATGGCATGGGATAAATCTGCGCATTTACATCGTCTTGAACCACTACTCCCGGTGCAGCAGACAACAAAGCAGTAATATCAGCCAATTCGAATGGTTGTTCAAATTCAATATTTACACTTTCGCTATGCCCACCCATTACCGGAATTCGAACGGTAGTGGCGGTTACCCGAATGGACTCGTCTTGCATAATTTTTTTGGTTTCCTTCACCATCTTCATCTCTTCCTTGGTATATCCATTGTTGAGAAACACATCAATTTGAGGAATCGCATTTAAATCAATCGGATACTTATAGGCCATCTCTCCCTGAATACCTTTCCGCTCATTAAATAATTGATCCACTGCTTTTTTTCCGGTTCCGGTTACACTTTGGTAGGTACTTACCACAATTCTTTTGATGGTATATTTCTGATGCAGGGGATACAGTGCTACTACCATTTGAATGGTAGAACAATTGGGATTAGCAATAATTTTATCAGCAGCAGTAAGCACCTGAGCATTTACTTCGGGCACTACCAGTTTTTTATCGGGATCCATTCTCCAGGCGGAGGAGTTATCAATCACTACAATACCTGCTTCCGCAAATTTGGGGGCCCATTCGAGGGAGGTACTGCCACCTGCTGAAAACAGGGCTACAGCTGGTTGGGCGGCAATGGCAGATTCCATGCTTACAACCGGGTATGCTTTCCCTTTAAAGGAAATCATTTTACCTACTGATTTTTCGGAAGCTACCGGAATCAATTCGGTTACTGGAAAATTTCTTTCGGCAAGAATCTGCATCATTTTGGTGCCTACTAATCCGGTGGCACCTACTACGGCTACTTTCATGTTAGTGGGTTGGGTGGTTTTAGGTTAATAAAAAACCCTCCGGTTCAGGGAGGGCTTTGGTTATATATACATATACAAACGATTAGCACGCTCCCTGGAGGAGATGTTTATTGCGTTTGATATGTTTCATTCGATTCATTTTGTAAAGATACAAAAAAATTATTTAGCAGAGATTCCGGGCGATTAGTACAATTTAATATCAAAATTAACCAACTGAACAAAATCACTCATTCGGTTGGCGATATCTTCTTTGGTTAATTCGCGCAAGCGCTGGGTGCCGAATTTTTCTACACAATACGAAGCCATTGCACTACCAATGATAATAGCGGTTTTCATGTTTTCGAAAGAGATATCCTTGGTGCGGGCAAGATGACCGATAAACCCTCCGGCAAAAGTGTCACCGG
>JBIINW010000261.1:0-3269 GCA_044337245.1 Sediminibacterium sp.
AACATTTTTAGTTTATTCCAAAATTTTTTTATTTTCCGCGATTTCACCCCCCTCTTACCCCTTCCCCCGCTTGCTAAACTAAATCGTATCTTTGCACCCTATGGCAGTTAAAAAAAAGCAGGGTTCTACTAAAGAACCGATTATTTTAATAACGAACGACGACAGCATTCATGCACCAGGTATCCGGGCATTGGTTGAAGCAGCAAGAGGCCTCGGTAAAATTGTAGTGGTAGCGCCCGACAAACCCCAAAGCGGCATGGGGCATGCCATCACCATCGGTAACCCCCTGCGTTTACATAAAATGCACCTGTTCGAAGATGTGGAATCGTATAGTTGCAGCGGCACCCCCGTAGATTGTGTTAAGCTGGCAGTTGATAAAATTCTGCACCGCAAACCAGATATCTGCCTCAGTGGTATTAACCATGGAGCCAATCACTCCATCAACGTAATTTATTCCGGCACCATGTCGGCCGCATTGGAAGCCTCTATTGAATCTATTCCAAGTATCGGGTTTAGTTTGCTCGACCTGAGTATTGAAGCCGATTTTACCGCAGCTACCCACTATGCCAGACTGCTGGTAGAACAAATGCTGAAAAAACCGATTGCCGAACCGCATCTTTGTTTGAACGTTAATATTCCCAAAGGAGAACTAGCTTCTATTAAGGGCATTAAAATCTGCCGCCAGGCCTACGCCAAATACGATGAAGAATTTGATGAAAGAAAAGACCCTAATGGCAGAAGATACTATTGGTTAACCGGCGTGTTTGTTAACTTCGATAAAGGAAAAGATACCGACGTATGGGCACTAAAGAATAACTATGTTAGCGTAGTGCCAGTTCAATTCGACCTAACCAATATGCCCCTGAAAAAGAAACTGGAAAAACTATTCGCATGAACCTGCTATTAAAAGACAAAATTCCCTTGGGGCTACTCCTGGGATTTATTACCCCTTTGATTGGTTTCACCATTTTCTATTTTGCCCGTTTCCACCTGTTTACCTTAAAAGAGTATTGCCAGGTATTATTAATGGAGCGCCCCCTGTTATCAGGAATCATAACCATTTCGCTGGTGGCCAATGTTTTTATCTTTACCCTGTACATCAACATCAAACACGACAAAACCGCCATAGGTATTTTTATTGCTTCCCTAATATATGGCCTCTTTGCATTGTACCTGAAATGGTATTAGTTGAACCCAAACTCCGGCATACATGCCTACCCGATATTACATAATTTCAGGAGAAGCTAGTGGAGATTTACATGGCAGCAACCTGATAAAAGCACTAATTAAAACAGAACCCGATGCAATTATCCGTTGCTGGGGAGGCGACCTGATGGAAGCTGCCGGAGCAACCCTAGTAAAGCATTACAGAGAACTAGCTTTTATGGGATTTTGGGAAGTAATTAAAAACCTGCCCACAATTCTTCGCAACCTCCGATTTTGTAAACAAGATATCCTACAATTTAAACCGGATGTGCTGGTATGTATCGATTATCCCGGATTCAATTTGCGCATTGCCGAATGGGCTAATCAGCAGAGCTTAAAAATTGCTTATTACATTTCTCCCCAAGTATGGGCATGGAAAGAAAAAAGAGTAATTAAAATGAAGCAGATCATCCATCGGATGATTTGTATCCTCCCTTTTGAAAAAGAGTATTTCGAAAAAAAATGGAACTGGTCCGTAGACTATGTTGGGCATCCCCTATTAGAAGTGGTTGATCAAATTCAACACAATCCTTCCCCAGAACCTATTCACTGGATGTTAGCAGATTTTTCAACCTCCCCACCCCAACAACAGGTGATTGCATTACTCCCAGGTAGCAGACAACAAGAAATCAGCACTTTGTTACCCATCATGCTTTCGGTTACCCAACGGTTTCCTTCCTACGATTTTGTGGTTGCCATGGCACCCGGCATAGAACCCGCTTTTTATCAAGAAATACTGAAACCCTATCCGGGCATCCGTTGTGTTCGCAATCAAACCCATAGCCTGCTGCTTCAAGCAAAAGCTGCCATCGTTACCAGCGGAACCGCCACACTCGAAACAGCCCTCTTGAATGTACCCGAAGTAGTAGCATATAAGGGTAGCCCCATCAGTTACTCAATTGCAAAGCGACTCATCTCCATACCCTATATTTCACTGGTAAACCTAATCATGAATAAACCGGTAGTAACTGAACTTATTCAAAATGCATTCACACCCGATCAGTTAGCAACCGCCCTAACGAACATTCTTACTCAACCGGCACAACAAAAAATAAAGGAAGATTATAGGGCCCTCAGAGCCGTTTTACATACAGGAGAAAATGCCTCAGAAAAGGCAGCAGCCATTGTACAAGATTTAGCCAAAGCGACTATCGCTGAAGCAAGGGCCGGATTACCAGCTTAAAAATAATTACCACTAAACCCAGCAAAAAAATAATCAGAGAAATGCGATTCATGCCATGCATGTATTTCATCCAGCTGCCAGCAGGGGTTTCTTCGGTTTTCTTTTTCAGATAGAGATATTCCGCAATTTGTTGCCAGATGCCCATAATACTAAGTTTTTTCAAAGGTAATACCGCGAAACCATATTTCATCTTACAATAAGCCGGATATTTGCACCAAATATTTTCAGCCATGCGTGCTTTCCTCTCCTGCCTTGCTCTTCTGCTTACCTCTCTTTCCTCTTTTGCCCAGTTTCAACCCAGCCGCATCGATATTGTTCGCGACTCACTAGGGGTACCCCATATTTTCGCACCCACCGATCCGGAAGTAGCGTACGGACTAGCCTGGGCAGCAGCAGAAGATGATTTTTTTACCATTCAAGAATCCCTTATCACGGGAAAAGCGATGTCTGGAATCTATAAAGGCAAAGCCGGCGCTCAAACCGATTATATAATTCACCTCATGGGCATACCTGCCTTAGTAGAAGCCAGATATGATAAAGATTTAAGCCCAGCCTTTCAAAGATTACTCGAAGGCTATTGTGCCGGATTAAATGCTTTCGCAAAAGCACATCCCAAAGAAGTATTACTGAAAAGGGCCTTCCCTATCACGCCCAAAGACATGGTGCAGTATTCTGTATTGCAACTTTGTGTGCTTTCCGGTGCCGACAAAGCACTTTCCTCCATTTTCAAAGGCTCGGTTCCTGTGCTACCCCAAATACGGCCCGGTGGCAGCAATGCATTTGCTTTTAATAGTCGCAAAACATCCGATGGCAATACCTACCTAACCATCAACGCACACCAGCCACTGGAAGGTCCCGTTGCTTTTTACGAAGCACACCT
>JBIINW010000262.1:0-3258 GCA_044337245.1 Sediminibacterium sp.
TTGATTATATAAACTCTGTAGGGCTTCCCGGATATATTTTGCCCGGTTATACGAGCAAATAACAACTGATATTTCGGGATTAGTGGCTTGCATCTGTTTGCAAAGATAAGAGGGCTCCCTGAACTATGTTGGGCAAACTAAATTCTTGAAAAAATTCTAGCGGAATGCGCCATTTCACATCCGGGTTGGTTACCTGAACCATCCGCTCTGAAAAAGTATCCCAGTCATAATCCTCCACCCCAATCAGTACCTTATTCAAGTGGGATCGTTCTAATCCCCTCATGCCCGAAACGGTACTCACAGAAGGTAATCCATGAGCCAGTGACTCAATCAATTTGGTTTTAATACCAGATCCCAATGTTACGGGATTGATAAAGCAATCACAACCTTCCCAGTAAAGTGCAATATCATTTTTAAAACCCACCCAAATTATTTCGGGATAGAGGGCAAGAACTTCCTGCCAGGCTGCTGACAAACCCACTCCGGAAATTACTATGCGAAAAGGAATATTTTTTTGTTGTAATCGGGGAAGGATATCATAAACGATTGTTCTTATGGCTTCTACATTGGGTGCATAATTCAGCGATCCATTAAAGTAAAATAGGCGAACCGATTCTGGTAAATTCCATTCTTGTAGCAGTTGGTTTCTTTGTGCTTGTTTTTGGGCTTTATCTGGCTCATTGCGCAACAAAGTGCCATAAGTGGTAACGGCACATTTTGCGGTAGGAATCTTCCAGTTTTTGGTGGCATATTTCATATCATTTCTGCTGATCCACCAATTGTAATCGGATCGATTATGGATCCATTTTTCGTATTTTTCGTACCAACGCCAATACCATCGCCCCAGATCTTTAAATCGATGGGCTTCTATATTATGTGAGCGGATAATAAAAGGGATACCGGTTACTCTTCTCAATACCCAAGCCAACCAGGCATAATACGAATGATCAATCAGTATGCAGGTAATTTCCCGTTGACGGATTAGTTTTTTAAGTTTATACACCAGCAACAAATTCATCCAGTTTAGGTAACCGGAATATAAAACAGGAAAAACGGACAAGTTAGATGCCGGGTCTAGCTCATTATCGCGAGATACCAGCAGGGTAAGATTTACTCTCTTATTCAATTCTGCGTAAAACGTGGCGATACTTTGCTGACCACCATTTTCAGCGGGATATATCCGGTACGAAACAATTCCCAATAGGGTTCGGGTATCAGGATGGGTCAACGGATTGCCGGGTTTTATAGGCTTTTACAAATGCAGCTATTAATAATAGCCAGATAAATACGGATGAAATTATCCCTGCTTTACTGCTGTTATAAAAGGATGCGGGTTTGAATTCGAATTTGATTCGGTGATCACCTGCCGGAACTGCTAATCCGCGGAGTACATAATTGGTGCGTACAATGGGGGTTTCTTTTTCATCGATAGTTGCAACCCAACCATCTGCGTAGTAAATTTCACTGAATACCGCAAAACCGGCACTGGCAGAGTGACTCTCATACTCAATAATATCATTATCGTTATACAAAAGTGAAATGTTGGCAGTGGAATCCGTGTTAGTTTTTACGGAGGTTAATCCGGCCATATCTTTTTCCAATACCAGTGCGGTATCTTTCGGATGCAGATAAGTAAGGTCCGTCATAATATCTGCATTGCTTTTTTTTGCGGATACGTTCTTTACAAACCAAGCTGCACCCAATGCCTCTGGATTCTGCTGCAGTGAAATAGTTTCTCCTTGTTTCATGGGAGGCAGTATGATGTACTTAGTATTCAACATATTTAATACCGGCGCACAATCGGGGAAATTTCTGATTTGTTTTTCATATAAATCTTGATAGATACTCAGTTTGGCGGGATGATAGCCCCCCACTGATTTATGAAAATATGCAGTAAGCGCCCCATAGTTAAATGCGTAATCAACACCTTGGGTTAAGTCAAGTACCCGGTAGTTACTGGTGTCTTTCAATATTTGCTGGTCAACAGGACTAGGATCAAATACTGCCTTATATTCCGCTCCATCTTGATAGTTGTCTGCATTAAAATATTTAACGTTAATCATCATCACATCCACAAAAGCAAAAAATCCTATTGCAGCAATCGCAACCACCGGCTTCAACTTATTTTTTATCAGCAGCCAGCATAATCCCGCTGCCACCACTATAAAGGCAATGCTTCTCATCAGGGATCCCAGAAATAAATCTTTACGATCTTCCCTCAGTCCATTTACAAAAGAACGCACCGGTGCTTCTATGGCCTCTTTTTGTTGTGGGTCTTTAATTCCGTTGATTTGCTTTAACAAGAATCCGTCACTGGATTCGCTAGAAAAGTCTCCGCTGAAATACACTACCAAAGCAATCAGCAAAATACCCCCGGTAAGGAATAAGCCTTTTTTGAATTTAGTAAACAATATTTTTTTATCTGTTTCTGAACTAATAACCTGCAATGCCATAACGGCGAGCATACAAAACAACAGGGTAGGGATAACCAATATCATACTAGGCGCCCTAAATTTGTTATACAGTGGTAATATATCCAGTAAGGTGCCGGTAAACCCTTCAAAATATTTGCCCCAACTCATAAAGAGGGTTAGTATAATCGCTGCCAGTATCCAGCCGATATGTTTTTTATCAATCAAGAAAAAACCTATCAATGCTAAAAAGCAAATTATAGCTCCTGCATAGGGGGGGCCGGAAGTTCCTTCTGTAATTCCACCCCAATAAAATGGAAAATTGATCAGCTGTTGACCTAATTCTTGGGGCATTTGTTGAATAGCTTCTAAGGCTTTAGATTTTTCCTCCGCCACTTGTCTGTTATCGCTGCTACCACCATAGATATATGGAAACATTAATACCAAACTTTCAGAAGGGAAAATACTATAACTCAATGCATAATCCTTGCCCAATCCAGTCTTGGTTTTTCCGCTCTTTGTATCAGCTAGTTCACTTCCTCCCCGGATGGTGGCTTTTGAATAACTATAGGTAGTAAATAAAGTAATGGCATTTACCATTACCCCAAGTGCAGCTGCTACTATCACCAATCCGGCAGCACGGATTAAATGTTTCCAATCCTTTGCACGAATCCATTGAATACCGAATCCTATACTCATAACAAGAGCTAGAAGCAGTGCATAATAAGTTATCTGTAAGTGATTGGAAGCAACTAATAAGGCTGTAAACAAAGCAATCAGCGCTGTGCCCATCCAATAATTCCGTTTTTCATACAACATCCACAAGCCAGCCAAAAAGGCTGGTAAA